>JALYZH010000150.1 GCA_030948945.1 Gemmatimonadota bacterium
CCGAGCAGAATACGCGGCTCCAGTGGCAATCGCGCGAACTGGAGAAGGCAAATCGGCTGAAATCGGAATTCCTCGCCAGCATGTCGCACGAGCTCCGGACGCCGATCAACGCGCTCATCGGCTATGCATCGCTGATGCTTGACCGGATTTACGGCGAACTAACCCCGAGACAGGAAGAAGGTCTCAATCGCATCCAGGGCGCAGCACAACACCTGCTGGCCCTGATCAACGACATCCTCGACCTAGCCAAGATCGAAGCTGGCCGCATGCCGCTCCATCTCGACGACGTCACCCTGGGCGACATCGTCACCGAGATCTCCCAGCAGATCGAGCCGCTCGTCAAGAAAAAGGCGCTCACATTCAGCGTGGAGATGCCCTCAAAGGACCTGACGCTCCACACAGACCGCACCAAAGTGAAGCAGATCCTTCTGAACCTTCTGTCCAACGCGGTGAAATTCACTCATCACGGCGGAATCTGGGTCACAGTCTCGCGCGACGATGAGGATCTCCGCTTCGATGTCCGCGATACAGGTATCGGAATTCGCGAGGGCGACCTGGAATCGATCTGGGAGGACTTCAGGCAGGTGGATCAGTCGAGGACGCGCGAGTTCGGCGGAACGGGCCTCGGCCTGAGCATTACGCGCAAGCTCGTCGACGCCCTGGGTGGACATGTCTTCGCGGCGAGCACCTTTGGGAAAGGGTCGACCTTCACGGTAGTTCTGCCCATCAGGAGCGTGGTGCGCCCAGACGATCCCCCTCGGGTGGTAGACGAAATCCCACCGCCGTCGCCGGTCAAACGTTGACACCGAATGCCGGAAAGGTAGATTGAACCAACGCCCCGAAGCTCTCGGGGCGTTTGCTTTTCCCACCGCCTGAATCTTCCGAATTCAATCAGCGATGTTCGATTCGAAAACCCGCACGATTGTCGTTGTTGGCGCGCAATGGGGCGACGAGGGCAAGGGCAAGCTCGTCGACGTTCTGGCGGAGCGTGCGGACTGGGTCGTCCGCTACCAGGGCGGCGCCAATGCCGGGCACACTGTGCAGATCGGCGAGAAGTCGTTCGTGCTTCACCAGATTCCGAGCGGCATCCTGCACCCGGGCGTGCGCTGCGCGATCGGCAACGGCGTGGTGCTCGATGTCGAAACGTTGTTCTCCGAGATCGACGAGTTGGTGTCGGACGGGATCGATGTAGAGGGGCGCCTCTACATCAGCGACCGCGCCCATCTCGTCATGCCCTACCACAAGCTCATCGACAGCCAAAGCTCGGCGAGCAGGGAGATCGGGACGACCGGCCGCGGAATCGGACCGGCGTACGAGGACAAGTACGGGCGTCGCGGGATTCGGGTGCTCGATCTCAGAAATCCCGAGCGGCTGAAGAAGCTCGTCGAGCGCGGAGTGGCGCACGCCAATATCGAGCTCGGGATATCTGGATCGAAGCGCGCGGACGCGGACTACACACTGGATCTGCTGGGTCGGTTCACAAAACGACTTCTTCCGCTTGCTGAGGACGTCGGGCTGAGGATCCACCTCGCGATCGTCGGCGGTGCGGCCGTGTTGCTGGAAGGGGCGCAGGGATCCCTGCTCGACATCGACCACGGCACGTATCCGTACGTGACGTCGAGCAGCACTACTTCTGGCGGCGCGGCGACCGGCGTCGGCATTGCACCGAAAGAGCTCGACTCGGTCATCGGAGTCGTCAAAGCCTACACGACACGCGTGGGAAACGGCCCCCTGCCAACAGAATTCGACGAGCCCCTCGCGACCGAGATACGCAACCTCGGCAACGAGTTTGGCGCGACGACAGGACGTCCGCGCAGATGCGGATGGTTTGACGGAGTGGTCGTGCGATACGCCGCTCGCGTCAACGGACTGACTGATCTCGCCGTGACAAAGCTCGACGTTCTCGACACGCTCGAGCGCATCGGACTGTGCACGGGCTACCAAGCCGACGGTCAGGTCTATGAGGAATTCCCCGGTGACCTCGACGTGCTCGCGCGTGCCGTGCCGAGGTACGAGTGGTTCGAAGGATGGCAAAGCTCCACCGCCGATGCGCGCAGTCTTTCCGACTTACCAAACGAGGCTCGCCGGTATCTCGATCGCATCGAATCGCTCGTGGAAACCCCGATCACGTATGTCAGCGTCGGGACGCGCAGAGATCAGATAATCGGAGTGGAAGGCGCAGTCCCTGCGCCTTCGGCCGCCGTCGGCTAACGGGTTGAGCGCAATGTCGGACGACGCGGACCTCGTCATAGTAGGAGCGGGGCCGTGCGGCCTCGCTGCCGCAATTTCGGCTCAGCGAGCTGGACTAAAGCCACTTGTGATCGAGTCGCACGTCGCGGTGAGCACTATTGCCGCGTATCCCGCCTACGTTCGCTTCTTCTCGACCGCCGAAAAGCTGGCGATCGGCGACCTGCCGTTCGTCATCGCGACCGAGAAGCCGAGCCGGCGGGACGCGTTGGCCTATTACCGCGCGGTGGTGCTCCACTTCAGGGTTCCACTGCGGCAGCGTGAACGTGTAACGGCAATCGAAAGGGGGGCTGCCGGCGACAGCTTTGTCGTTCGTTCCGTCACGCAGGCTGGTGAAGAGCAGCAAACCCGTGCGCGCGCGGTCGTCATCGCTACCGGATACTTCGGATCGCCGAATCGTATCGGTGTGCCTGGTGAGGATCTGCCCCATGTATCGCACGTCTATCACGAAGGCCACGAGGCATTTCTCCAGGACGCGGTAGTGGTAGGCGGCGGCAATTCGGCGGCGGAAGCAGCACTCGACCTGTGGCGATCCGGGGCGCGCGTCACGCTTGTCCACTTCGGTCCGACGTTCGACAAGAAGATCAAGCCATGGGTGCTGCCTGATTTCACGAATCGGGTCAAGGAAGGATTGATTGCTGCGCGGTGGGACGCACGGGTGGTGGCAATCGGGCGCGATCACGTGATCATCAGGACGCCACAGGGCGATGACAAGCTGAATGCGGACCGTGTGTACATCATGACCGGCTTTGCGCCCAGTCTCGATCTCCTGCGGGACAGCGGTGTTCCCATCGATCCTGCGACCGGCATCCCCGCGCACAATCCGGAGACGCTCGAGACGTCGGTACCGGGTTTGTACATTGCTGGCGTGGTGGTCGCCGGATTCGATGCCAACAAGGTGTTCATCGAAAATGGGCGCTATCATGGAGACAGAATCGTCGCGCACCTCCTTGGCGCGCGCGCGCCTTCCGAGCCGAGACTCAGCGCGGAGCTCGATACCTAGAGTCTGGGTAGTAAGGCGTGACTCCCGCCCCGCACCCGGTGTCTGCTAGCTTTCCCCCATGCCAAACCACCCAGACGTGATGGAAAAGCTCGTGTCGCTCGCCAAGCGCCGCGGCTTCATCTTCCAGTCTTCGGAGATCTACGGCGGCACCGGCTCCGTCTGGGATTACGGGCCGCTCGGTGTCGAGCTGAAGAAGAATCTCAAGGACAGGTGGTGGCACGCGATGGTGCGCGCCCGCGACGACATCGAAGGACTCGATGCCGCGATACTCATGCATCCGCGGGTATGGGAGGCGAGCGGGCACGTGAGCGGATTCGTCGATCCGCTCGTGGATTGCAAGAATTGCAAGAAACGCTTCCGAGCCGACGATCCGCGCATCAAGGGCACACCGGGAACGCCGGATGCACAATGTCCCGCATGCGGCATGAAAGGCACGTTGAGCGCGGCTCGTCAGTTCAATCTGATGTTCAAGACTTTCATGGGTCCGGTCGAGGACTCAGCGGCCGTCGTCTATCTGCGGCCCGAGACAGCGCAGGGCATCTATGTCAACTTCCTGAACGTGCAGCAATCGACGCGGCAGAAAGTGCCGTTCGGAATTGCCCAGATTGGGAAGGCGTTCCGCAACGAGATCACTCCGGGCAACTTCATTTTTCGCACGCGTGAGTTCGAGCAGATGGAGATGCAGTTTTTTGTCGAGCCTGGCACCGACATGAAGTGGTTCGAGTACTGGAAGCAGCAGCGCATGG
>JALYZH010000001.1 GCA_030948945.1 Gemmatimonadota bacterium
ACCGCGCCTGCAGCTCGATCATGACAGCGACCTGCTTCCCATTCTGCGCCGCCTCGGTCAGCGCGCGCACGATCTCCGTGTCGCCCGACGTGCGATACAGCGTCATCTTGATCGCGAGCACATCCGGATCGCGCGCAGCGGTCGTCAGGAAATGCTCGACTGACGCCGAGAACGACTCGAACGGGTGGTGGAGGAGGATGTCATTCTCGCGAATTGCGTCGAAGATCGACCGCGATGTGTCTCTTAGCTCGGGAGGAGTCGCAGGGATGAACGGCGGATCCCGGAGCTGCGGAATGTTGAGGGTCGCGAGCCACATGAGGTCGCCGAGGTCGAGCAATGGGCCCGTCTCGACGAGATCCGACTCCGTCAGAGTCGGCATTTCGGGAGGCTGATCTTCAAGGACCTCCGCGAGTATGAGATCGCGAAGCTCGCTCGGAATATTTCTGTCCACCTCGACGCGGACGACTTCGGCGAACCGGCGTTGAAAGATCTGCTCCTCGATCATGGCGAGGAGATCATCGTCTTCCTCCGCACCGGCGAGGTCGAGGTCGGAATACCGCGTCACCCGGAATGTGCCGAAGTCGCGTATTTCCATACCCGGGAAGAGCGCGTCCAGATGGGCACCGATGACCTGCTCCAGCGGAACGAAATGATTCTCCTTACCGAAGGGCACCCAGCGAGGCAGGCTTTTCGGCACCTTGATGCGCGCTAGTCGTGTAGTGCCGGTCGCCGGGTCGTGAACCTGGACGGCGATCGACAATGAAAGATTCGAGATGTAGGGGAACGGGTGGCCCGGATCGACAGCGAGCGGCGTTAGCACGGGGAAAACCTGCGACTCGAAAAACTGGTTGATTCGTTCCAATTCAGTTTTGTCGAGATCGCTCATCCCGACGATCTCGATTCCGTGCTTTGCCAGCTCGGGCAACAAGACGTCGTACAGGCACTTCCGCTGCTGCTCCATCAGGTCGGAGACTCTCTCCGTGACTGCATCGATCTGCTGACTGGAAGTGAGCCCGTCGGCGGGAACCTGCTGGACTCCGGCTGCGATCTGGCGTCGGAGTCCAGCGACCCGGACCATGTAGAACTCGTCGAGATTCGTGCTGAAGATCGAGAGGAATTTGACGCGCTCGAGCAGCGGGTTTCTCGGATCGAACGCCTCGTGCAGAACCCGGGCGTTGAACGCGAGCCAGCTCATCTCACGGTTTATGTAAAGGGAAGGATCGAGCACCATTGTCTATCTTATACCCCCGAGCCAAAGATGTGCTCGGCAAGAGTTATTGTTAAGCTTGACAGCTTGACCATTAGATTCTTTACACCCGTTACCCGGACTTAGACGTGGGCCACACCGACGCAGTCGTCGTTCTCACCACACTCGCAACATCCGACGAAGCGGTGAAATTCGTCAAAGCCCTGCTGGAGCGACGATTGGTGGCTTGCGGGACAATCCTGCCCGGCACCCGCTCGCTTTACCGCTGGGAAGACAAACTTGCCGACGAGACCGAGGTGGTAGTGATCCTCAAAACCCGGTCCGGCGCCATCCACGGGCTCGAGCGCGCCTTCAAGGAGTTACACCCGTATAAAGTGCCGGAACTCCTTGCCGTTCCTGTCAGTGGCGGCCTCGACTGCTACCTTGGCTGGATCAACGACGAGACGAGTCTCACGATCGTCTAAATCGTCCTATAGGGGTGAAGCCGCGCCCCTTCTTTCGCAATAAATCCAAGTGAAGTCCAAACGCGGCGCCGTTGCCGTGCTCGTCGTCGCGCTCTGGATCGGCGGGATGGCGATGATGATGCACCGGAACGCCAATCGCAGCGAGGCGCAGCAGCTCGCGGAAGTGTCGCTCAGAGTACAGCCTGAGACCTTCTACTATATCGTCGAGCGTGATGGTGAGCGTGTCGGCGCCGCATCATCATCCATCGACACTACGGTCACCTCCCTGGTGGCCGGAGAGTACTTCGTCGGCGATTACCGCGACGGGACCAAAGGGGCTGAGCGTACATCTGCCCGGTTGGTGACCAGGCTCACTCGCGGACTGCACCTGCTCGACCTGAACGCCGATGTGGCGAGACCGACCAAGCCGCTCGCGCTCACTGCTACGGTGCAGGAAGACACCGCAATCCTGATCGGAACGAAGGCGAATGGTCGCAAACCAGCGCGGTATACCTTCGTCGGACCCTTGTTCACACCCACGATCGCGCCAGTCGTCTTCATGCTCGGCGGCCCGCCGAAGATCGGCAGAAGTCAGAGGATATCCATTTTCGATCCGACATCACGGACGGTGCTGCGACCGACTTTGCGCATACGCGCAGAGTCGCTGTTCACTGTGGTCGATAGCGCATCACTCGACAAAGGCGGCGAATGGACGGCGGCGCATCGAGACACTGTTCGCGGCTGGCGTATCGAAGGAGCTCCACACGGGCTGGACGCGTGGGTCGACGAAGCAGGACGTGTCGTCGCCGCCCGGGCCGGCAGCTACTCGGCGATTCGCACCGCATTCGAAATCGCCTTCAGAAACTCAAAAACCAAATGATCGAACTAAAAAGTCTGACCAAGAAGTACGGCTCGTTCACGGCCGTTGATTCAATCGATCTCAGCGTTCCGGACGGAGAGTTGTTCGGATTCCTCGGGCCAAACGGCGCGGGAAAGACGACTACCCTTCGCATGATCGCGGGCATCCTCCAGCCGACCGCGGGAAGCATTCATCTCGCGGGCATCGACCTGAACGCAGATCCGCTGGCGGCAAAAGCGAAGCTCGGGTTCATCCCCGACCGGCCATTCATCTACGAGAAACTGACGGGCGCGGAATTCCTGCGCTTCGTCGCCGGCTTGTACGGACAGGATGGTGACAAGGTCGAGCACCGCGGGCGAGAGCTGATGGCGCTGTTCGATCTCGAAGAATGGGCCGACGAGCTGGTGGAGAGTTACAGCCACGGCATGCGGCAGAAGCTCATTATCTCCAGCGCGTTCATTCATCGCCCGGAATGTATCGTCGTCGATGAGCCGATGGTGGGACTCGATCCAAAGGCGGCGCGCATTCTCAAGGACCTGTTCCGCGAGTACGTGCGTCGCGGCCACACCATCATGATGTCCACGCACACGCTCGAAGTAGCCGAAGCATTGTGCGACCGGATCGCGATCATCCAGCACGGGAAGATTCGCGCGGTCGGGACGATCCAGGATCTGCGCGCGGAGGCGACGGGCGGAGGCGGGCTCGAGGAGATCTTCCTCAGACTCACAGGCGAGCGCGCTGCACGGGACGCGATGGAAGTGCTCGATGCATAGCGAGCCGAGCGAGACACTCAAGGTAGGTGCCTGGATTCGCTTGACGCCCGTTAGGGGCGTCTCGCCCGGCATCGTGAGTGACACGAGCCTCAATCACCTGCTCTCTCCGAAATTCATTTCTGCGCGAGCCCGGCCACTCGGCAAAGCCGAGAACCGCGCCGGACGGTTCATCCTTTTCTTCCTCGTCGGCGGCGTTTTCTGGACGTTCGTGTTCGGAATGCTCTATCGGCTCCTCCGCTACTTCCGAGGCATTCCGGAGATCGGTGCGCTGCTCGCCGGCAAGCTGCTCGGATTGATGTTCGTGAGCCTGTTCGGAATTCTGATTCTCTCGAACGTAGTCACGGCTCTGTCGAGCTTCTTCCTGGCAAAGGATCTCGACCTCCTCGTCGCCGCGCCTGTGGACTGGCTGCGATTATACGGCGCCAAGCTCCTCGAGACGACTGCGCATTCGAGCTGGATGGTTCTGCTGATCGCCACACCCGTGCTCACCGCGTACGGAATCAGTTATCACGGCGGACTTCTGTATCCGCTGATAGCGCTGGCGTCGATGCTGCCATTCCTCTTCATTCCAGCGGCGATCGGTAGCGCGGTAACGCTCCTGCTGGTGAACATTTTCCCGGCCCGCAGAACTCGCGACATCCTGAGTGTGATCGCGGTGCTGGCGGCGGCGGGCGTTGTCCTGCTGTTTCGCCTTGTGCGTCCGGAAAGACTGGCGCGCCCGGAAGGATTCCGGTCGCTGGTTGAGTTCATCTCGCTGTTGCGATCGCCCACGTCATCGTGGATGCCAAGTGAGTGGGCGGCGCAGGGCATCATGGGGTGGCTGCGTCAGGATCCCGAGCTACTTCCATTCTACATGCTGTGGTCGACGGCAGCGGCGGCCGTCGTGGTCGGCGCGGTCCTGCATCGCTACCTGTTCACGCGAGGATTCAGCAAATCCCAGGAGAGTGGTGAGCGCTGGGTTCGTCAGGGTGCGATCGGACGGCGCGTGGCAAAGCTGCTGACGCCGTGGGGTGTGATGCGACGCGAGCTCGTGCTCAAGGAGATGCGACTGTTCTTCCGCGACACGACGCAGTGGTCGCAACTGATCCTGCTGACGGTTCTGGTCGTCGTCTACGTGTTCAACATCAAGTTCCTACCACTACGAGGCGAGGGGGTCACTTTCTTTCTTCAGAACGTGATTCCGTTCGTCAATCTCATTCTTGCCGGATTCGTTCTCGCCTCGATCGCCACACGATTTATCTTCCCTGGCATCAGCCTCGAGGGACGGACTCTCTGGCTGCTTAGATCGAGCCCGCTCGAGATGCGCCAGCTGCTCTGGTCGAAATTCTGGGTTGGAACTCTCCCGCTGCTCGGGCTGGCGCTCATTCTGGTGTTCGCCACGGACGTGATGCTTCAGGTGAGTGGATTCATGATGGCCGTGTCGATTTTCACGATCACGATGATGACGTTCGCGATCGCCGGGCTCGCGCTCGGATTTGGCGCGCTTTACCCGAAGTTCAACACTGAGAACGCTGCGCAGATTCCTACATCATTCGGCGGATTGGTGCTGATGATGGCGTCTGTCGCGTTGATCGGGCTCGTAATCGTCATCGAAGCGAGACCGGTCTACCAGTACCTGGGTGCTGAGCTCTTGAACACCGAGCCGAGTATCGCGGGACTTTGGATCGGATTCGGAGGAGCGGCGGCGATCTGTCTTGCGGCGACGTTCTTCCCGATTCGCATCGCCATCAAGCGAATGAAAGAGCTCGAGCGGTAGTTTGGCTACTCCCGCGACTTGTCGCGCAGGAACCCGATCGCCTCGTCCTTGGAAGTGAAGATCTTCTTGGCCATCGACCCGTCTCCGTAATGAACCTCGACGGCGATGCTGAGCGGGACCTGAGTTTCGCTCTGCGGGACATCGATCAGCGCCGCCACGCCCTCGCCCTGAAGCAATCGCACGATCTCGCGGCGAAGCTGCGGCTCTGACAATCCGGCCTCGGTCATTGCCCGCGCGGCTACGCTGTGCTGCTCGCGAATGAGGCCGAGCAGCAGGTGCTGGATGCCGACGTATCCGTCGCCGAACTCGTGCGCCGCCGAGATCGCCTGGTCGAGTACCACTCTCGCTCGCGGCGTGTACGGCAGATCGGGCGCGGGCGGCCTGCCCGTCGGCTGCCCGACGGTGATCATCTGCTCGACTGCCGACTGCAGCTCGATGGGCTTGGAGCCGAGGTTCTCGAGAACATCGACGACGAGCGCATCCTCCTCCGCCAAAAGGCCAAGGAGCAGATGCTCGGTCCCTACGTATTCATGATGGCGGGCGCGGGCTTCCTGTCGTGCCTTTATCAGTGCGCCGCGGACCCGATAGTTGAAATCGTACCCAGCCAAGTGATCCTCCTCGCAACAACCTAAATCTCCTCCGCAAGCCGAGCATCGCAAGTCTGCCCTGTGAACTGCTACCTTTATCGTCGCAAGGCGGCGTCAGGCTCCGAACGGTCCGGGTGGAGGGAGGTCGGCCAAGATGAAGCTCAGCCATCGCGAAACGGAAGCACTGGATGCGCTGGCGGATACCTTCGTGCCTTCGCTCGCGTTCGCGAAGGATGAAGATCCGGTGCTCTTCAGCATGTCGGCGGGCGATCTGGGAGTAAGCGCCGGCGTAGCGGAGGCGCTCGATCGCATCGAGCCGGCAAAAGCCAAGGCCTTTCGTGTTTTTCTCGCTTTGCTCGAGAATCCGCTGTTCATCGCGAGCGTGTCTTCGAGCGCATCTCGATTCTCGCGTCTTCCTCACTCGACGCGCGAGCGCGTTCTTCAACGTCTTGCGCGCAGCCTCGTCCCGCAGCTTCGCTCCGCGTATCAGGGCGCTCGCAGCCTGGTGATGCTGCACACCTACGCCGCGAACGGGACCCCGGTGTCGGACGATCTCCTCAACGCGATTGGATACGCGCCTGACATCAACCGCAAGGCTACGTCGCCGCGCATTCCTATCGCGAGACTGGATCATGATACGACGCTCGAATGCGACGTGTGCGTCGTCGGATCGGGCGCGGCGGGAAGCGTCGCGGCTGCAGAGCTCGCTGCGAGCGGACAGGACGTAATCGTGGTCGAAGCCGGCTCGGAAACCAGTGGCACCGATTACGACCAGCACGAGCTGACAGGGATGCGAAACCTCTTTCGCGAAGGCGGAGCGTCGGGGACTCGGGATCTCAGTCTCTCACTCTTCGCGGGTGCCTGCATCGGCGGCGGCACCACCGTGAACTGGCAATCCTGCTTTCGCACTCCGGACGACGTGCGAGAGGAATGGGCCGATGTATCCGGTTGCAATTTTTTTGTCGGTGACGGCTTCACGGATTCACTCGACGCGGTCTGGCGTCGCATCGGTGCTTCGACCGACGAGAGCGAGATCAACGAGAACAACGGCGCGATCTGCCGCGGCGCCAAGTCACTCGGCTACAAGTGGAGCATCATCGCCCGCAATTCGCTCGGCTGCGATATCGAGCAGTGCGGGAACTGCATGTTTGGATGCCGCGTCGGGGGAAAGCAGAGCGCATCGACGACCTACCTGATCGATGCGATTCGCTCGGGCGCCCGACTCGTCGCTCCCTACTCGGCGCGGGAGGTTACGCAGAGCAAAGATCGCGTTAGCGTCGAAGGCGATCTCAGAAGCTCCGATGGTACGTCGAGGCCGATGCGCATCAAGGCGAAGCGGGTAGTTCTCGCCGCGGGCGCGATAGAAACCCCGGCGCTTCTCATGCGGTCGGGATTGAAATCGCTGCACCTCGGCCAGCATTTGTACCTGCACCCGACCGTAGCTGTGACCGGGAATTACGCGTCGCCGGTCGAGGCCTGGAAAGGTCCTCCGCAGACAATCGTCTGCGAGGAATTCAGCAACCTGTCGGAGGGTTACGGATATCGCATCGAAGCCGTGCCCGCGCATCCGGGGCTGCTCTCGGCCGGGTTACCGTGGACGACCGCTCGCGAGCACAGGCGAGAGATGCAGCAGATCCGTTTCGCCGCGCCGTTCCTCGTGCTCACGCGCGATTCGAGCTCGGGACGCGTGCGAATCACCCGCGAAGGCCGGTCGTACTTCGACTATCGCCTCGGAAAGAGGGAGCGAGGGCTCGTCAGGCACGGGATGGCCACGGCCGCCCGACTTCATTTCGCCGCGGGGGCGAAACGAGTGATGACTCTTCATGCGACGCCATTGACCTGGGAGCGGACGTCGGGGAGCTCCATCGACAAGTTCATTCGTCAAATCGAGGCCGCACCGACTTCGCCGAACCGGCTGCCGCTGTTCAGCGCGCATCAGATGGGGACGTGCCGGATGGGCACCGATCGCGCTGGCGCCGTGTGCGACGGGAACGGCGCCGTTTTCGGAATGAATAGCGTCTATGTTGCCGACGCGAGCCTGTTCCCCGCTTCGTCGGGAGTGAACCCGATGATCACGATCATGGCGCTAGCGAGATGCATCGCCCGAGGGATCACTTAACGCGCGCTCGTTCCAGGTGCGCGGTGGTTCCATCGCGAACGGCAAGGTACACCACGCCATTCGGTCCAAATCCTACGAGCAGCCGATTCTGCGGCAACTGCACGCGATCTATGAGCTCCCCTTTTCGATTGATGACGTTGTATACGGGACGAGCGTTGACGTTCTGACTTGTTCTCACCCAGAGATTTCCATCTGCGTCGGCGCGCGTTGAGCCCGGGACAAACGCCGGCTTGTAGTCCGGCAGCTCACTGGGCGACACCATTGTCAGAGGTGGGAGCGGCCCACCGGCGCCACCGCCAGGACCCACTGAAGTTACGGTGGTATTTCCGCCAGTCGTCACTGTCATCGTGCCGGTTGCGGGACCGGAGCCTGCACCGCCGCCGGATCCACCTCCATCGCGGGGTGCTCCGTCACGCGACGCGCGTGGCGCGCCGTCGCGACCGCCACCCGCTGCGCCGTCCACACGCAGCCCGGGACCGAACCCGCCAGCGTTGAACTGTCCGCTCGCCCGCGCTTTCTCTATGGCGATCCTCGCCGAATCCACGAAGGCAACCTTCGCCTCATCGGACAGGCGTTCCCATTCGAACGGAATCTTGGGCGACGAGATGATACCCTGCGCACCAACCCAGTCGACGTGAAAATCTCTGGTTCGAACGAGAGCGATCGTTCCGTCGGGCAGAACCGCCCAGTCGTCACCCTGCGGCAGCGGATTCATGTTCGACACAATTCGAACGCCGCCATCGGGTGACTGCCGGAGGTTGAAATTGATCTTCGGCGTCTTGAACCAGGTCACAGTATCGAGCTTGCGCGTGGCGAGATCGAAGCGAACGAGCGCGGCCGAATCCGGGGGACTCGGGATATCCGGCAGGCGATTCCCCTGCCCTGGGCGCGGCCCGTTGAAAGTGAATTGCGGCGGCGCGCGGTAGACGAGCCGTCCCTGCGTGTCGAATCCGGGAGTGCCGAATGGTCCACCAACCAGAAAGCGCACATCATTGGCGCGCGGAGCCGACATCACTCTCGCAATTTTTCCCGACGGATCCACCAGTAGCATCGAGAGCGACGCGGGATCGACGAACAGCGTCGAGTCGCCACGATACGCGATGAGCCCGCCCGGTTGCGGCCCGTACGCGTTCGCGGTCGCGCTGGTGGTGTCGGCAACTACCGTCGCTGCCGACAACGACGAGTCGAACATCACCACCCTGCGTCCAACAATGTCGTTCACCAGAACCCCGCCATTCGGAAGGTGGCGCACCGCTGTGACAGCGCCGAGCGGCTCTTTCGCGACAGCGGTGACTGGTCCGAGCTGCCGGATGGGAGGCAGTGATTGCGCATTGCAAACTGAGACGGCGGCAGCCGTCAGCGCAGTCACGACCAAGCCAATTTGTATTTTCATGGTTGCTTCCAGTTAAGTGTCACGTGCAGAGATCCTAGTTCCGAATGATGATGACCTGTCCACCGCCTGCGCCCGGGGGTCCGCCCTCGCGCATCATCCCAACCCCGCCGGGAAACGTCATCATTCCGCCCGCCGCGGCGCCCGCGGTTCCCGAACGAATCGACGCCAGGTAGCGCGTGTCGAGATAGCTCGCCACCAGCGCCGGCAGCTTCCTCCGCTGATCTGCAGTGAGCAATCGCCTGATGTCCGGCGCAAGCCTGATCAGCATGTCGACAGATGCTTCGCGCGCTTTCTGGTAGCGTCGATACGCTTCGTCGCGATCATACTTGTCAGGAAGTGCCGCCAGGTACTTGGCGACCGGTGACCAGATGGAATCGAGATGGATCACGTACCACCGATTGAGCGTGGCGATGCTATCTGCCTGCGGACCGGTGAGCTCGAGCGTGTCGGCCTGGCGAAGAATGGTGGAGAGCGGATTCACGATGCCGCCGCCGCTTCCATAAATGGCTTTGATCATCGGCTCCGGCGCTTTCTGTCCTCTCGTGGTTCGCCCACGATCGAGCTGTTGGGTGAGCGCCTGCCGCTCGCGCGTCGGTCCGAGGTCGAAACGCATCATAGCTGTAACAGTGACAGGCGCTCTTATAGCAGTAAGCGCCGGAAGTGTGGATCCGAAGCGCTGGTTGACATCGTAGGTGTAGCGCCTGTTCACGGGATCGAATCCGCGGACGGCGAGGAGGTTCGGGTCGGGGATGGAGAACTGTCCCCAGCCGCGGAGATTGTTGTTCCCGTGCAGCATCAGGTCCGCAGCACCGAGGGGATTCCCGACTTGCAGCGATAGCGTCGCGCGCTGTGGCATCCGGAATTTCACCGGATTGAACGAGATGGACATCGTCGCCTGGGAAGTCCACGGGCCCTGACAGCTGTTCCGCGCGGCGAGCTGACCGAGCTGCTTCTGGAGACAATCGCGTGCATTGCCCGTCGCGTTGTCGAGCAATGTCTGCATCGAAGCCGCCAGCGCGGGGTCAGCAGTCGCGCTCGGCTTATAGATGAAAGCACGATCGTTGGAGTAACCGTCGCCGTTGACGTCGCCGTTCACAATCGGCGTATACGGCATGCCTGACCGGAAGTTACCGAACCAATTCACGCGCACGGCATCGAAGAAGTTGTAGCCAAGGTTGTACTGAATCTGGTGGTGCGAATCGAACGCCGATCGCGCCCACTCAACATCGAGAGGATTTCCGGCGGTGTTGCCGAAGCCGCGGATGCGCTCGCGCAGATTCGAGTACACGTAAGACAGGTTCCAGCTGTAGTTGGTGCTGAAGCTGGCCGGCGAGATCCCGAATCTGAGCTGCTTGCTATCCGACACGAGATCGGACCGGAGCTCGGTGACGCGAGAGAAGAGCGGCGTGACTTTGGCGTCGCGCGACGCGATGAATCCCGTCGCCGGCACGACGCTAGTCGTCTGAACGAACACGGGACGCTGCGACTCGTCGGGGAGCGTGAACCGGACTACCGGTGCGAAGTTGACATCGACGAAGCCGGACTGATTCATGTTGCGCGAATACGTCGCTTCGATCTGTCCCTGGAACCGGTTGTTGAGAACCGGACCGTTCCAGTTGAGATTCGAGCGCAGGCTGCGTGGCGCCGCGTAATCCTTGGCGAAGAAAGTGACATTCGGTACCGTGCTCGCGAATACGCTGCCGTCCGCGCATTGCGAGGGAATCGAGCCAGGATTGCCCGCGTAAGTTCCCCAATCGGGAACTGGCGTCGCGGTTCCGGCGCAGGCGACCTGTTGCAGTGCGCTGGCAAGTCCGGTGTTGTCGATGGCGCCGCTTATCAGAGTCGTGTTAGGTGTGTTCTGGAAGAGCCCGATCCCGCCCCGCACCACCGCGCGCGGGCCGCGCACAGCGCCCGCGAATCCGGCAATCTGAGGCGCGGTACCATAGCTCCACGAGAATCCGACGCGGGGACTGAAGTACAGGTGATTCGGGACGTTGTCGTTGCTCTCCCCAAAGATCTGAGCGATGTCCGGGTTCACAGCGGGGGTCGAGCTGAAACGATTGCCGTCCAGCCGCACGCCGTACTGAAGCTGGATGTCGTCGCTCTTCCGGTACGAATCTCCGAGCGAGAGGCCGCCGATGTACTGGCTGCCGCTTCGAACTTTCGGCGCGAGCTGCCTGCTGAACGATGACGGCCGCTGCGCCTCCAGATCCGTCAGTGAATTGAAGGTAAAAGAGCCGAGCGTGTTCGTTTGCTGGTCGAGAGTGAACGCATCCCGGCGCAGCTCAGTGGTAAACTTGATGCGGTGCTTGTTGCTGGCGCTGAACCAGGACAACTGATTTCTGAATTCGGTGCCGGTGTTCGTCTGGCTCGCGTTGATGCTCGGATTGCCGCCGAATGCCACGGTCTTGAGGCTGCTCGTTCCGTCGGGGAAAACCGAGTTGATGCGCACGCTGCCGTTCGGCATGTCGAGGTACGGCGTGCCGTAGTTGCGCGACCGGTTGAGACCAAGCGAGGTCTCGCTCAGAATTCCGATGCCGTAGTAGTTGCTGTGTCGCGCCTGCAGCCCGCCGTTCCAGTTGGTCCTGTCGCCGCTGTGCGACGGAAGCTCGTTCGTGAGCGAGGACGCAGGCGTCTGCTGGTTCCAGCTGCCGTTGAACGAGAGGTTCACCGCCTGACCGGTCGACGAGGATGGAGGCGCGAAATCGAACGTCCCGAACAGCGAGCCCTGTTCTCCCAGCCTGCTGCCAGGGAGCTGGGATGTGACCATTGGAACTCCGAGCTGGCGGAGAATCGCCAGCAGACGCGCCACCGAGTCGGGCGCGATTCCGGACGTTTGCAATCCAAGCGCATCGGTGTTGAGCAGGGTGCGCAGGTCATTGGAACGGCGTCCGAGCTGATAAGCGAAGTTGTAGAATGATTGATCGGCCTTGATCGGACCGGCGAAGAGTCCGCCGATCGAGACGTTGCTGTACTGCTGGCCGAGCGATCTGGCGGCGCGGTCGGTCCACTGCATCTGGGGCGCGTCGACGTTGAGGCTCATCGTTCGCGTCACGTAGTTGGAGCCGGGACGCCCGCTGATCTGGAATTGTGCGCCGCTGAATCCGCCGCGAGAGACGTCGTACGGCGTCGTGACGAGCGAAGTCGAGACATTCGCATCGCGCGGGAGATTGGATCCGCCGTACTGCATCCCATTCAGCGTGGTGCTGTTCTGATCCGGTGAGAGTCCGAGAACAGAGAATCCTGACGGATCCCCATCCTGTCCCGGCACGAGCGTGACTCCCGGCAGCGACGCCGCCATCGACGCGATATCCCCTTGTTGATTCGCGGGCACGGCGCTGTTGTCGACGGGCCGCTCACTGCCGCTAATATCCGGAGTTCTGTCGTTCCGATCCGGTCGGTCGCGCTGACCGACGACTCTCACCGTGTCGAGCACTCCTGTTGCGGGCATGAGCCGCGCATCGGCGACGAGGATCTCCTGGTCGGCGGTTCGCTTCACCTCGAAGCGGCGAAGTGTGTAGCCGATCGCATTGACTTCGACGAAGTAATCGCCTTCGCCGCCGGGAAAAGTGATCGTGTATCGGCCGTTCTTGTCGGTGCGCGCGTTGCGGTTAACGTTGCCGGAGAGCGACGTCGCCGTAACACGGGCGTCCTCGAGCGGCTTCCCCTCGGACGTGAGAATCTGTCCGCGAATTATGTCGAGCTGCTGGGCGCGCGCCGGGCGTGCAAACGCGAACGCTGCCAGCAAAGCGAAGAGGATCGATCTGATCGTCGAACGCATGGAATTCCGGGCCAAAGTCCAATTATCACGCCGTGCATCGTGGCGCGCTACTACTTGGACTCCGGGTTTTGGCGGAAGGTTGCCGGCGTGGGCCAGTTACGGACTTGCTGAGTCGCCGGACTTGGGCGGGGTGTTTCTGCGGGGGGCAACGGTGTGGGCCGACTTGAGCAGTCGAATCAATTCCTTGTCGGGGAGCCTGTCCCAATCCTGCGGAAATCGGGCGAGACGGCGGCGCTGGTTATCACCCTCGAAGCAGAGCCAGCCCTCGGAATACTCGCCAAGGTAGTCCTCGGCCGCGGTCTTCGGGTGAATGGCGGAGGCGGCCACCGACCAGATTTTCCACTTCGTTCCGTTCTCGTCTATGATGTCCCGAACTGCCATGCTCTGGTTCCTCCCTATAGGGAGAAACCATTGCAATCGGCGTGCTTGATGAGCTTTTCCGGATGCGCGCTATTGCAGTAACATTAGTTTGCTTTCTGCTGCGCGATCCAGGCGTTGGTGCGGGCCTCGAGGAGATCCAGCGGAAGGGTTCCGCCGTCGAGCATCTCGTCGTGGAATCTGCGGATGTCGAACCGTGGCCCCAGCTCTTTCTGGGCGCGCGCCCGCAACTCGCGGAATTTGAGCTGTCCCACCTTGTAGCTGAGCGCCTGCGCCGGCCACGCGATGTAGCGGTCCGTCTCCGACTGGATGGTTGGCTCGTCGACAGCGCCGGACTTGCGCATGAAGTCTACGACCTGATCGCGCGTCCATCCCTTGGAGTGGATTCCGGTGTCGACGACCAGACGCACGGCACGAAAGAGCTCAGAGGCGAGTCGTCCGAAGTCCGACGCGGGATCCTGGTAGAAGCCGATCTCTTTGCCGAGCTGCTCGGCGTACAGCGCCCAGCCTTCTGTGTACGCGTTGAAGCCGAGACCATGGAGGCGGAACTTGGGCAACCCGGAAAGCTGCTGCTGCACGGACAGCTGCATGTGATGTCCGGGAATGCCTTCGTGATAGGCGATCGCCTCGTCGTTGATCAGCGAGCGGTTCGCGAAGTTGGATGTCGCAACGACCACGCGCCCTGGGCGCTTGCCGTCCGGACTACCAGTTACGTAGTGGGTGGCGGCCGCAGACTGAAACGCGGGTATGGCTTCGACGGTAACGGGCGACTTCGGGAGAACAGTGAAGAGTTGCGGAAGCTTCGGCTGCATCTGGGCGATGTAGCGACGGAAATCATCTACAATCTGTTCCGAGGAAGTCGGAATGTACTTGGGATTCGTCTTGAGCGAGGCGCGGTATGACGCGGGGTCTGAGAAGCCCTCCTTTTTGGCGATAACCATCATTGCTGCCTGGATGCGGGCGATCTCTCTGAGACCGAGCTGATGGATCTCGTCCGGCGTCATGTGGGTCGTCGTCCGGCCGTAGATGTTTTTCTCGTAGCGCTTCGCGCCGTCGGGCAGAGCCGCGACAGAGAGAGCAGTGCGCCCGTGAGGAGCGTATTCGGTGCGGACGAACTCCGCGAACGTCCTGTATGCCGGGATGACATCGGTGTTGATGGCATCGGTGATATGCTGCGTCAGCCGCGTCTGGTCCGCGGGTGAGAAGCTCGCCGGATACTTTCGGCTGGGGATGAGAAAGGGATCGGCGTCGATGATTCCCTGGGCCTGCACGGGAACTTTCTCGAGCAGGAACCGGACGGGCATGAGATTGTCCTTCATGCCGGCGCGGAGAATCTCGGTGGTCTGCGTCAGGACGCGCGGGATCTGGTGAAGACGAGCTACATAGTCCTCGTAGTCCTTCACAGAGTAGAGAGGAACGGACAGGGGCAGATCCGCCAGGCTCGTATGAACGCCATTGAACTGGTTGATCGGCATCTCAAACTCTTTGAGGTCGAAGTCGGCTATGCGCTGCTGGAGGACGCGAGCCATCAGATCGTGAGAGAGCCGGTCCTGATCGGAGAACTCGCCAGCCGGAATGGCTTCCAGTCGGCGCAGAAAATCTTGGTCCGTCTCGTGGCGTCGAGCTATCGCCTGGAGTGAGTAGTCGGCGAGCTTGTCGTTGTAGCGGTAGTCGCCGAAGGCAGTGGCGCGTTCGGGGAAGTTCCGGAGGTCCGACTCATACTGCTCTTCGAAGAGTGCGTTCTGGGCAGCGACGCGATCAGCAACTGGTTTGGCGCTCTGCGCAAAGGCAGAATTCGCTATCGCGGCCAGGAAGACGATTGTGTGGCGAATGCGCATGGTCGTACCCGCTGGGTTAGCTGATGAGAGGTGAACCGCAATTGGAGCAGAATTCCGCGTCGCGCTCGGGGCGTGGGCCGCATTTCTCGCACACGGGAAGATTGCCCGCGCGCATCACTGCCAGCGCCTGTTCGGTGTATCGCGCCTTCAGCGGCTCGTAGTCCGAGTCGGAGATCTTACCGGTCTGTCGATCGAACTCGAGCTCTCGCAGCGCGTCGACGGCGACGCCTTGCCGCGGAGCTGCGCCTTTTCGAGGTGCGCTACGCTGCGCAACCGAAATATCGGCGCGAAACAGCGGGTACAGCACGAAGCAGAGTGACGCTACCGCGAGTGCGGTACCGACGAGGAGTGCGGTCATCCGTCGCGCCTCACGGCCGCGTCGAGGGCCGCCAGCTCTCCTTCGGTCGCGGCCACGGGCGAGTGAGCGCTCGACGCTGCTGGCTGCGTCCGCGGTTTCCACCGCCGCAGCAGCGCAGCGACGGCAATCGCACCGACCCCGAGTGCAACAAAGGGCATCGTGTAGCCGACGAGATTGAATCCGCTCCTCACCGGCGCCATGAGAACTTTCTCGCCGTACACCGCCTTGAACGCGGCGAGAATTTCCTGCGCGCCGTGTCCACCGTCGACCAGTCCCATTACATCGCTGTGCATCGCCGGCGACACGCTGCATGCAAAGTCCGTCGTGCGGCATGTGAATACGTCGAGATTGCATCCGCACTGGCAGTGGATCTGGTGCTCGAGATCGTCGCGCTGCGCGGGAGTCATCGACGCCTGTGCATTCGGCTTCGGCGCCAGCGTCACCGGCTTGTAGACCGCCTCGGCGTCCGCCATCGGGCCGTTGAATGTCTGTACCGCGACCTGCGCCGCGCGAATGGGTCGCGGAAACGCGGCGGCTGTCAATCCGAGGGCTGGAATAGCCAACAGGAAGCTACGCCGAGTCATTCGTTCTTCGCGGCGGGTCGAATCTTCGTGGATCACGCGCCCACCAGATCGGGAACCTGTTCGCCCAGATGACGCGGCTTGAGGACCGCCGCGTAGCCACTCTGCGCTCGCTGCCTGTCGGCCGCCGGCCACATCACCACGAGCCCCCCCAGCGCCATGAGAGCTCCGCCCAGCCAGACCCACCGCACCAGCGGATTGAAGGTGACACGGATCTCGGCGTCGTTCGCGCCGCGGACTCCCGCGAGCACGACGTAGACGTCTTGCTTGAACGATCCCATGATGCCGACTTCCGTCGACGGCTCGAAGGTCGGCGCGCCGCGTGAATCGACGTGCTGCCTCTTCTCGCTCGTGATCACTCCCGCCGGCTTGCCGTCGCGCGTGACGTCGAGCGCGATCGCCGTGACTTCGCGGTTGAGCACGTTGTACCGCGAAATCCCCTGACTCACGAAGGTCCAGCTGTGTCCCCACGCATCGGTGACAGTCTTCGCGTCGCCAGCGTTGAGTGTCAGGTCGAACTCCCGCTTGAACGCGAGACCGGCGAAGGCGGCGAAAATCACAACGACGCCCAAGTGCACGATGTACCCGCCGTACCGCCGGCGATTGCGCGCAATGAGTCTTGGTAGCGCAATGATCCGTGATTCACCGTACATGCGGTGCCGCGCCCCGACTCCTTTGGCGAACTCCTGTACTATAGTAGCAAGCACCAACCCACCAAACGTGTACGAGAGCAGCGCGGCGAGGTCGTGGACGCCAAACGTAAAAAAGAGGACGCCGACAGTAATCGACACGCTTACCGGAATGAGAAACTGGCGCCGGAGGTTCGCAACAGACGCTCGTCGCCAAGCGATCAGCGGACCGATACCAGTGAGCAGCAACAGCAGCAGGCCAAGCGGGATGTTCACGGTGTTGAAGAAGGGCGGACCGACCGTGATCTTGTTCCCCCGCACCGCTTCGCTGATGATCGGGAAGAGCGTTCCCCACAGCACTGAGAATGCGATTCCAACGAGCACCAGATTGTTGTACAGGAACGCCGCCTCGCGGCTGACCATGCTCTCAAGCTCGGCCGTCGATCTCAGATCCTTCAAACGTGTCGAGACCAGATACGCCGTCACGACCATCGCAAGAATCAGGAACGCCGCGAACCACTTCCCTACCGGCGACTGCGCGAAGGAGTGAACACTCGAGATCACGCCGCTGCGCGTGATGAACGTCCCAAAAATCGAGAGCAGAAATGCAGACACGACGAGCGTGACGTTCCATTTGCGCAGCATCCCGCGCTTCTCCTGCACCATGATCGAGTGCAGGAATGCCGTGTTCACCAGCCATGGCAACAGCGACGCGTTCTCGACGGGATCCCACGCCCAGTATCCGCCCCAGCCGAGCTCGACGTACGCCCACCACATGCCGAGCACGATCCCAACGGTATTGAAGAACCAGGCGAGCAAAGCCCATCGTCTTACCGCGGCCAGCCACTCGGCGTCCAGTCTTCTCGTCAGCAGCGCCGCGATCGCGAACGCGAACGGGATCGAAGTGCCGACGTAGCCGAGGTAGAGATTGGGCGGATGAATCGCCATTCCCGGGTTCTGGAGCTGCGGATTGAGTCCGCGTCCATCGGGCGGAATCCAGTCGAGCCGCTCGAAAGGATTGGAGCCGAGGCAGATCGTGGCGAGGAAGAAGACGAGAATGAGGGCGAGAGTGCCAGACACATAGGGCATCAGCTCGCGATTCCGGGTGCGATTCGTCCAGAGTGTGATGGCCGAATAAATCGAAAGGATCAACGCCCAGAAGAGGAGCGATCCGGATTGTCCGCCCCAGAACGCGGTGATCGTGTAAACCTTGGGCAGGTTCGCGCTGGTGAACGACGCGACGTACTTGATCGAGAAGTCGTGCGTGAGGAGCGCGGTCCAGAGTCCGATCGACGCGAGGACGACCATGGCGAGAGTGGCGTAGATCGCTCTTTCGCCGCTCTCGATGAGATCGCCGCGGCGCATCTGTCCGCCTGCGAACGATACCGTTGCTGCCCAGGCCGCCATGAGGAGAGCGACCCAGAGGGAAAGCTCACCAACCAGGATCACGCCCGCTGCTCCGTTTTCTTGTATCCGGGAGTGTCCTTGTATTTGTCGGGCGCGTTCTCATAACGAGACGCGCACTTGGCGAGGAGTGTAGTCGCGCGGAAGGTCCCGTCGTGGCCAAGCCTGCCTTCGACGACTACGTCTACACCGTCGGTGAAGGTGTCGGGAGTGATCCCGCGATAGACGACGTCGTAGGTCTGGGCGCCGTCGGTCATCTTGAACGCGACCTGTCGCCCGCCCGGCTCGCGAACGATGGAGCCATTCACTACCCGCGCGCCGACTTTCACTCCCGTCTCGTAGAAAGTCGGATCAGCTTTGGTCCTTGCCGATAGCTCGCCGGGCGTCAGGTAGTAGACGCCGGTGTCCTTGATGGCGCTGGCGGCGAGGTAACCCGCCGTTCCGATGACGAGCGCGCCTCCAATCAGAAATTTGGTCCGAGGTTTCACGAGATTGAATATATGGAAAGGTGCGACGGTTCAGGAGCCGACCGCCCTTTTAGGTCGAATGACGTATTCCCCAGGGCCGCTGGGGGTCCCACCGTTTCCGAAGCAAGGGCCACACGGCGAAGGCACCTTCGTCGGCGCCGGCCCCAACAACTGGAGCTCCTAGGTCCCGGGAAACAGGTCGGGAGATGAATTCCGAATCGTTAGCCGGTCGGAAACACTTTCTCTGTCGGACTGTTGTTGAAGGTGTCGACCACGCACCTCCACACTCCGCTCGCGTCTTTCTTCCAGATCGTCACGCCTTTCCCGAACTGAGTCCGAACCTTCCCGGTCGAATCGGCGAATGTCACCCGATTGTGCTCGATGAGATAGCCAAGGTCACCGCTTTGCAGCCAATGACACAGACAAGAATACCGCTGACAGCGAGAGCTTTGTATTTCACGATCGCCTCTGATTGGGGTTACCTGCCATCACGCTCAGCTTCTACCTTCTCAGCTTCTACCTTATAGTATGTGAAAGCATCACTGCGCCCGCCGCTGTTCCGATCGCATCCCAGGTAAGATCGCGGACGCTGAAGATATTTCCGGGCGTGCGCTTGTCGTGGATCTCGCGGCCGACGCCGACGGCCATCGTGAAACCGATTGCGCCGCCGAGCGCGGCGCGATGATTCGCTCGCGCAGCCTGTAGCGCGCTGTAGGTGAGGCTCTCGATGAACGCCGACATGAAGAAGTGCTTGATCTTATCGGGACTGAACCAGCTGTCGTGCAGCACAGCGGCCTGAGCGAAAACGAGATTGACCGCGAGACACAGCCCGGCGAGTTGATTCATCTCGACTTGCGTCCGGATTTTTTCGCCGTCCTGCTCGGCGCCTTCGCCTTGCCCGAACGTAGCCTCTTCTTAGCACCGGGGGCGTGGGAAGAACGGTGACGCCGGCGAAGCTTCTTTTTTTGTTTCTTAACGCCCGGTTCGCCTTTATCGCGCGCCCAGAACAAAGTTGCGCGCACGGCGCGCTGCCAACCACTCAGCAGCTCCGCTGCTGATTCTCTCGGCATCACCGGCGCGAATCGGGCAAACTGCCTCGTGCCAATGAACTCCGTGACATCCGCCCACACACCACCCGCAATTCCGGCGAGTCCCGCCGCCCCAAGCGCGGTCGTCTCGATCATGTCGGGCCTCTCCACGGGGATCCCCAGAATATCCGACTGGAACTGCAACAGCCAGTTGTTCGCCGATGCCCCACCGTCGACTCGGAGAGACTCAAATTCCACCTTTCCGCGCTTGGCCATCACCGTCAGCATCTCGGCGGTCCCGTAGGCCATCGCTTCGAGGGCGGCTCTGGCGAAATGCGCTCGCCCCGTCCCGCGTGTCAGGCCCACGATCGTTCCGCGCGCGTTCGGTTCCCAGTTGGGAGCGCCGAGTCCGACGAGCGCCGGCACGAAGTACACGCCGTCGTTCGAGTCGAGAGAGCGCGCGAGACGCTCGCTCTCCGGCGGATTGTACAGAATTCCCAGCCCGTCGCGCAGCCACTGGATTGCCGCGCCCGCGACGAAGATCGATGCTTCGAGTGCGTACGCGGCGCCGCCCTTCTCGTCGCACGCGACGGTCGCCAACAATCCTTCGCCCGCCTTGGGAACGTTCTTCCCCGTGTTCAGCAGGAGAAACGCGCCAGTCCCGTAAGTGTTCTTGGCAGTCCCTTCTCCGCAGCAGCCCTGACCGAACAGCGCTGCCTGCTGATCTCCCGCGACGCCGGTGATCGCCAGCGACTTGCCGAAGAAAGAAGTCACCGTTTTGCCGAAGTCACCCGCTGACGGCCTAACTTCGGGAAGAATCTCAAACGGCACGTGAAAGATGTCGCATAGCTCCTTGCTCCATCTCAGCCGCTCGATGTCGAACAGCATCGTGCGCGACGCATTCGTCGGATCGGTCGCGTGGACTCGTCCACCAGTAAGCTTCCATATCAGCCAGGTGTCGATCGTCCCGGCCAACAATCGTCCATTTCTGGCAACGAATGCTATCTCCGGTCTCTTGAGCAGCCATTCGATCTTCGTCGCCGAGAAATACGGATCGGGACGCAGGCCAGTGCGCTCGGCGATCATGGTCGTGCGATTTCTCAGCTCCGCGCACCGCTCCGTCGTGCGCCGATCCTGCCAGACGATCGCTCGCGCCAGAGGCTTACCGGTGTCGCGATGCCAGACGACGACCGTCTCGCGCTGATTGGTGATGCCGATGACATCGGGCATCACGCGACTTGCCGAGATTGCTTCACGCGCCGCGAGCAGTGTGCGCTCGAGGATCTCGTCGGCGTCGTGCTCGACCCAGCCAGGCTGCGGAAAGTGCTGAGTAATCTCCTGATATCCGCGCCCGGCAACCTTGCCGTCGGCGGAAATCACGAGCGCGGTTGTGCCGGTTGTGCCCTGATCGATGGCGAGGACGTGCTTCATTCCGTCCGCGGCTCCTTTCGCCGCTCGGGGAAGTGCTCGTCGAGGAACTCGATCAAGGCACTCTCCTCCGGTGCATGGCCTAACCCGTTTTCCGATGACCTGACCTTCTTCGGAAGCGTGATGGTGGTACCGCTCCGGAGGTAGCGCATCACGATCACGGGGTGCACGTAGGACTTCCTACATATAGTAGGCGTGTTCCCCAGCTCGGCGGCAACGAGCCGAACGGCGGTGACGACGTTCTTCTTCCGCTCACTCTGACTCTTTCCCTTCCCCAGCTCCGCCAGAACCGTCGCCGCGCGCAACGTTCCGCCCCAGGTCCTGAAGTCCTTTGCTGTGTACGGAAACTGGGCGATTCGCTCGATGTAGTCGTTCACGTCGCCTGAATCGACGTTCTGCCACTTCCCGTCTTCCAGATAACGGAAGAGTCTCGGGCCAGGAGTCTTGAGCAGCTCGGTAATGAATCGCGCGAGATCCTTACCCGTGACGACGTTCCGCTGCGTGATCGATCTC
>JALYZH010000178.1 GCA_030948945.1 Gemmatimonadota bacterium
GGCCCATGGTATCGCCGTTCCCGGACAAACCGCGATCGCTAGAGCGGCGGACATTTCGCTGCTCGACGAGAGTTTACGATTCCCCCTCGTACTCAAGCCTTCCCGTTCGGTGGCCGGACAAGACGGAAAACGAATACGCGCGGGGGTCGCATACGCGTCGAATGTGCAAGAATTGCGCGAACGCCTGAGACACATGTCTGTTGATGCCTATCCGGTTTTGCTGCAGCAGCGAGTCGACGGCCCTGGATTGGGAATGTCGGTGCTCGTATGGGGAGGCGTACTGTTCGCGGCTTTCGCGCACCGGCGTATCCGAGAGAAGCCACCGTCAGGGGGAGTGAGTGTACTCCGCGAGAGTATTCCGATCGATCAGATGCTCCTGACGCGATCGCTCGCGCTATTGCGGGATTTCAAATGGAAGGGCGTGGCGATGGTCGAATACAAACTCGACAGTCATACTGGCGTACCTTACCTCATGGAGATCAACGGGCGTTTTTGGGGGTCGTTACAGCTGGCGATCGATTCAGGCGTTGATTTTCCCAATCTCCTGGTGCAACTGGTGCTTGGAGCGACTCCATCTCCGGTCATCAGGTACGAGAATGGTGTGCGTTCACGATGGGAATGGGGAGATATGGATCATTTCCTTGCAATGATGTTGCACCCACCAGCAATCACCACGCCTTCGATCAGGCCGAAGTCACACCGGTTCGCCACAATTGCGGAATTCGTTCGCGGATTCAGTCGGGGAAACCGATCCGAGGTGTTCCGCTCGGACGACCTTGGACCGTTCCTCCGCGAGTCCGTGGACTGGTTTCGCCGCCGATAGCTTAAGAGGCAGCCTAGATCAGTGAACGCTGCATTCAAGCACATTGGCGAGCGTGTTCTTGTCGGCTCCGGAGCCGCGCGTTTCGCTAGAAACAGACTTCGCGGGCGTACGCTTGTGCTCGCTTATCATAACGTCGTCCCGAACGGAGATGTGCTTTCGGGAAACGTCAACTTGCACCTTCCGCAGCGTGAATTTGCGCGTCAACTGGATATTCTCGTCAGCACTCATGACGTGGTTTCCCTGAGCATGCTGTTGACGCATTCATCACCGTCCGGCCGCCCGCGTACGATCATAACTTTCGACGACGCATACGCCGGCTGTCTCACTGCCGGCGTCGAGGAACTTGTGCAACGCGGGTTGCCGGCGACGATCTTTGTCCCTCCAGCACTTCTTGGATCCACACCATGGTGGGACATCTTGGCCGAACGGACTTCCGGAATCGTACCGGATCGTTTGCAGCGGCACGCGCTCGAAGCGCTTGGCGGACACGGCGGCAGAATCCTCCGCTGGGCACAGTCGGAGTCAGACCCGACAGCTGCATCTGCGCTTCCACGAATCGGCACAGAAGCTCAACTGAAAACGGCGGCTTCAAGGCCAGGCATTACACTTGGCTCGCACAGTTGGTCTCATCCGAATCTTTGCGCGCTGACGGACACCGAGCTAGAAATGGAGCTCACGAAACCGCTTCAATGGCTGCAGTCACGGTTCGACGCGGTTGCTCCCTGGCTCAGTTACCCATACGGCTGTTTTAGTGACAGTGTTCAGAATGTTGCCGCAAAGGTGGGATACGTCGGCTCCTTACGCGTCGATGGTGGATGGATCCCGGCTTCGGGACCATCAGCTCACGCGATTCCCCGCTTGAATATCCCGTACGGCCTCTCTCTAAATGGCTTTCGCCTCCGGCTGGCGGGATTCTCTTGAGGGTTCTCCATCTCGTAGCTCCCGCTCCGTTCGGAGGGCTCGAGCAAGTCGTCTACGCGCTTTCGGTCGGCCAAAAGCGAAAGGGCGACGATGTCGGAGTGATCACGCTCCTCGAAAGGGATGCGAGACCGCCTTCGCTCGTCGGTGAATTGCGCCGCGGGGCCGTGACCGTCATTTCGGTGATCCATTCACCACGCTCTTACCGTGCGCAGCGACGCTCGATTCTCGCGACGTGCGACCAGCTTGCTCCAGATGTACTTCACAGTCACGGATATCTCCCCGACGTCCTGGCGGCGTCGCTCGGCTCGAGATTTCCTGCTGCGCGGGTAAGTACCGTCCACGGATTCACCCGGGGTTCCTTGCGTAATCGACTGTATGAACGTATGCAGCGCCGATCCTTCTCATGCTTTGATGCGGTAGTTGCAGTTTCACACGTGCTCGCTCGCGAGCTGGCCTCCACTGTATCGAGCGGCTTGATTCAAACCTTGCCCAACGCATGGACGGCGGTGGAGGAGCCGGTTCTGCCGGAGACGGCCCGGGCGACCCTTCAGCTTTCAGCGAACGTATTCAATGTTGGGTGGATAGGCCGAATGAGCCGTGAGAAGGGCGCCGACATTCTCGTCGAAGCGCTTCCCGGGCTCGACGATCTCAAAATCCACGTGACGTTCATCGGCGAGGGCGACGAGCGTCCGAAGCTCGAAGGCAGAGCAAAGGAGCTTCAGGTTGAAGCCCGCGTTTCATGGCGCGGAGAAGAGCCGCAAGCGGGCCGCCTGCTGCGGGCGTTTGATCTGCTTGTGATCAGTTCGCGAACGGAAGGGACTCCCATTACCCTCTTCGAGGCAATGCACGCCGGCACTCCAATCGTCGCGACCTCCGTAGGTGGTGTGCCGGACGTCGTATCGTCAGAGGAAGCGGAGCTGATTCAGCCGGAGAATCCTGTGGCTCTGGCTTCCGCGATTCGGCGAGTACATGATATGCCCGACGAGGCGAGGGTTCGTGCCATCCGTGCGCGCAGCCGCCTTCAGAGTGAGTTCGCCGCCGCGCCCTGGATCGACGGCTACAGTCGCATTTATGAGATGGCCATCGCCGCTCGGACCTACCGATGAATTTTCTCGCCTGGATTCTCTTGGCAACTCCAGTGGTTGTCTTCAGCTACGCCTACCTTGTCTATCCGCTTTTGCTCTGGTTCCTTGCGCGGCTCAGGAAGGATGCAACCGCTGATCGAATTACCACATTCCCCACTGTCAGCGTCGTAATCCCGGCGTACAACGAGGAGCAACAGATCGGCGGGGCCATCGAGGCCGTGCTGGCCCAGGACTACCCCGCCGAAAAACTTCACATCCTTATTCTTTCCGACGCCTCGAACGATGCGACGGATCGCATTGTCGGTGAGTACAGCAGACGCGGAGTAGAGC
>JALYZH010000207.1 GCA_030948945.1 Gemmatimonadota bacterium
CTGGAAGGAGATTGCGGAAGCGAATGCGCGCGGGAATCTCGAGCGGCTTCGCGAGCTCTACATGCGCTCGCGGCGAATGCTCTTCTTTACGGCGGCGTGGACGAGCTGCCTGCTCATTCCCTGGAGCGGCGAGCTCCTGCTTCTGGCTGCGGGCGCGAAGTACACGGCGGGGGCTCCGGTGCTCATGCTGATGCTGCTTTATCCGGTCCACCAGACGCTGGGACAACTCCAGTCGACGTTTCTGGTCGCGACGGGGCGCACCCGGCTTTATTCCACGCTCGGCATTATATCCATGAGCACGAGCATCGTGATCGCCTATTTCCTGCTCGCCACGCCCAGCGCTGCTTTGCCGGGATTGGGGCTCGGAGCGATTGGGCTTGCGGCGAAACTGGTCGGCCTCCAGTTGATTCAGGTAGTCGTAGTAAGCGTCATCATTTCGCGGAAGTACGATTGGCCGACTGATCTGCTGCATCAGTTCCTGTTGCTGGCCGCACTGATCGCAGTCTCCGTAACCATTCGATGGCTGATCAGAGCGGCATTCCCGACGTGGCAAAGCATTGCGCAGATCCTTACTGCTGTCATCATCTACGGTGGAATCACCGGGTTTGCGGTGTGGAAATATCCCATGCTCGCCGGATTCAGTCGCGAGCTGGCGCGCGAAACGATGCAGCGCCTCACCCGACGTATCCGGAGCGCGACCTGAGCATCCCGCTGCTCTCCGGCTGGTGACATTCGGTGCCGGTTCTTATGTTTGACCCTGACGGAAGAACTCTCCCTCCACAATCCCAATACACTTTGAGTGAGCCGCGCAAGTACCAGGATTACGTCATCAAAGACGGTCGTTTCGTCGGCCGGTTCGAGGAGATGTACAAACACTTTGACGATCCATGGCATCAGAGCGAGCCCCGTCTATCCCAGGAATCCTACTCTCGTTGGGCTACGATACTCCACATTCGGCGGTTTGGCATCGGCTCACTGGTCGAGTGCGGAGCGGGGTTGGGAAATTTAACGCATCTGATCACCCAGGAGACGGGGGCCCGCGTCACCGGCATCGACATCTCGGAAACGGCGGTACGCAAAGCGCGGACACGCTATCATGATCTACGTTTCGAGGTAGATACCGTCGCCAACCTGTCGCGCTACCGCGATCACGACGCCGTCCTGTTCGCCGAGATCACGTGGTATCTGCTTGATCAGTTCGACTCCGTTCTCGAGACGCTTCGCAGCCATTTCTCAGGAAAGTACTTCCTCCACAATCTTGTTTTCTACAAGAGTGGACAGCGTTACGGGCTTGAATATTTCACGAATCTGGACGAATTCATAGCACGGGTGCCCTTCGAGCTCGTCGCCAGAATGGAAGGCACGACCAAGGACATGGACACGATTGAAACGTGCACAGTCTTTCGGATACCGTAGCAGCGACAGCGATGACACCATCAATTTCGGTCCCGGCGAGCGAATGACTGAAGACGTTTGGCGCGACCACGACGATCTCTCCCTGTTCGCAGTGGGGACGATCCTCTTGCGAAATCGTTGGCAGATCGCTCGGTGGACCCTGGTTGGGGGTGTGCTGGCAGCACTCTCCGCATTCACCAAACCCGCGCTTTATGTGGCGTCGGCGTCATTCACGCCGTCAGGTACGGAGCAAAGTCGGTCCGCTCTGGCAGGCTTGGCGGGGCAGCTCGGAGTTGCGTTGAGCAGTGGTAATCAATCGCAGTCTCCCGATTTTTACTCCAGCCTGCTTACATCGCGAGTGCTATTGACGCCAATCGCAAGGGACACAGTTGTCGTCCAGGAACGTGGCGGACGGCGCATCGCCTTCCTCGACCTGTTCAAGATCGACGGGAACCCGGAGCAGCGTCGTGTCGAGAAGGGAGTCAAGGAATTACAAGCAATCGTTAAGCCTTCGATCGTGAGGACCACGGGCGTTGTCGAAGTCTCCGTTGCTACGGAATGGCGAAGCGTCTCGTTGGCCATTGCCAACGAACTGTTAACCGGAGTTAATGACTTCAATCAGCGGACGAGACAAGGGCAGGCGGCGGAGGAGCGCAAGTTCGTCGAGGGACGGCAGGCACTTGCCGCGAGCGACCTCCGAGCAGCCGAGGATCGACTTCAAGAGTTTCTGAAGACAAACAGGCAATTCGCCAATTCCCCCGATCTGACTTTCGAGCGCGATCGCCTCGAGCGCGACGTGACGCTTAAACAACAAGTGTACACGTCGCTGACGCAATCGTACGAGGAGGTCAGGATTCGCGAAGTCCGCGACACTCCGGTGATTACCGTAGTCGAGACGCCATCGGTACCAACCCTCCCGGAGCCCCGCGGCCGATTGGCTCGCGTGCTGCTCGGGCTCATTGTTGGCGCGCTCTTCGGAGCGTTTCTCGCATTCGTTTCGGGGGCGATAGCTCGCCGGCGACGGGAGGGTGACTCTGAGGCCGACGAGTTCGTAAACACACTCGGCGAGGTCAAAGGCAAGATGCTGGGTCGTTTCCGTCGTATGAGGCGGCGAAGCCGGGTTTGATCAGGAGCGCCGGATGCAGGTGACGCAGGTTCTCATTCTTACCGAGGCGCCTTTCACCAAACGGGACTATGATCGATTCGGCGTAGATTTGTTGCGCAAGAATTTTCATGTGTCCATTCTCGATTGCACGCGGTGGTTGAAGCCGGAATTCTGGAAAAAGTATTCGGTACTCGCTTACCACTGCACTGGTTACAAAGAGGTAGCTGATTTCGAGTCTTTCGTTGCCAATCTTGACGCAAATGCACTAGCAATCGCCATTGATTTCCTCGGCGGCGACCCGAAAT
>JALYZH010000221.1 GCA_030948945.1 Gemmatimonadota bacterium
CGCGATACCCGATCTCCTCCTGGGTAGTGGCGACGGCGACTACCTTCGCCGATCCGGGCTTCGCCGCATACCGGCGCAACGCCTCCAGCACGACGAAGGCTCCGATCCGGTCGTCGATCGACCTCGAGACGATCCTCTCATTCGGAAACTCCATCGTGCGCGAGTCGATGACACCCGCGTCTCCGACCGATAGCCTCTCCTCCGCCTCCTTCTTGGACTTCGCGCCGAAGTCGACCCAGAGGTCGACGAACTTCGCGGCCTTCTCGCGCTCCTCTGGCTTGATGAGATGGATCGGCTTCTTGCCGACGACCCCAAATGCATCGCCCTCCCGTCCGAGGAACCGCAGGCGCTGGCCGATGAGCACCTGCGGATCCCATCCGCCGATGGGCTGGATGTAGCCATAACCCTGATCATCGATGTAGCTGATGATCACACCGATCTCGTCGATGTGGCCGGCGAGCATGATCGTCGGACGGCCGCCGGCATTCACTTCGGCGAGACTGTTGCCGGCGACGTCGCCAGTGACAGTGGCGAATTGTTTTGCTTGTTCGCGCCACACCTTCGCCGGCGCGGACTCAAAGCCCGATGGACCAGGTGTGTCGAGGAGCTTCTTGAGGAAGCCCAGAGATTCGGGAGAGATCATCAGGTGTTAGGGTTGATATCGAAGGACCCCGAATATAGCACTCCTCGCGAGATGGACGCAGTGTATATGCGCGAACGACTCTTGCAACTCGAACGCATCAGGTCATCGTCCCAATCTCGACTACATGAGAACAAAGCTCACTCACATCCTGGTTTCCGCTCTCCTCGCTGTACCGGGCCCGGCAAGAGTTTCGGCGCAGAGCGCAGTTACTTCCGCGCCGCTCAGCGACATCCGGTACGAAGTGACATTCACTCGCGCCAACGGCGAGCGTCGTCGCGTGTCGTCGGCCATGACGTTTACGGTGGGAGGAAGCTCGCCAGTCATTCTTTCCCTTCCCGCGTGGACCCCGGGCGCCTACGAGATGGACAATTTCGCGCGCAACATCTCGAGCTTCACTGCGGAAGAGACCGGAATTCTACTTAGCTGGGACAAGCTCGACCCCGATACCTGGCGCATTCGGCCCACTGGCCCGGGCGAGGTCAGCGTCCGATTCGAATATCTCTCCGACAGCCTCGACAACGCCAACACCTGGGCGCGTCCGGATTTCCTCCTCTTCAATGGCGCCAACCTCTTTTTCTATCCGGAAGGGCGAGGCTTCGATTTCTCCGCTGCGGTAACGGTTAACACCGAGGCGGGATGGAAGATCGTCACCGGAATGACTCGAACCGGTGCGCGCACCTTCGCTGCATCGAACTATCACGACCTGGTCGACATGCCTTTCTTCGTCGGCCAGTTCGACGTCGACAGCAGCCAGATCTCCCGGACCTGGGTCCGTTTCGCGACCTATCCTTCGGGAAGCGTCACCGGCGGCGCTCGGGTCGCCATGTGGGAAGCGCTCAAGCGGGTGATTCCCGCCGAGGTGAAGGTGTTCGGTGAAGTGCCCTGGACCACCTATACGGTGATGCAGATTGCCGACCCGTCCTACAGCGGCGGCTCCGGGCTGGAGCACCAGAATTCCCACGTCGATGTGCTGAACCCCGACATGCTGGGCACTCCCGGACTACCGTCACTCTACGCGCATGAGATCTTCCACGCCTGGAACGTCAAGCGTCTCCGGCCAAGCGAGCTGTGGCCGTACAGGTACGATCAGGAGCAGCCCACGCCGTTGTTGTGGATCAGCGAAGGGATCACCGACTACTACGCGGATCTGGCAGAGGTGCGCGGCGGCATTGTGGATGCGAATGGGTTCTACCTCCAGAGCTTCGAGAAGATTTCGCAGGTGGATGCACTGCCGCCGACCGCGCTCGAGGACGCATCGCTGTCGACTTGGATCCATCCGCGCGATGGAACGGAGTACATCTATTATCCCAAGGGATCGCTCGCCGGGTTCTTGCTCGACATTATCATCCGCGATGCTTCGGGCAATCGGCGCTCGCTCGATGACGTGCTGCGCGAGCTTTACAACACCGACTACAAGAGCGACCGCGGCTTCACGTCCGATGAATGGTGGGCCGCCGTCAGCCGCGCGGCGAATGGTAAGTCGTTCACCGATTTCTACGCGCGTTACATCGACGGTCGCGAGCCGTTCCCGTACGATGCCGTGCTGCCGCTGGCGGGACTACGCCTCGTACGTGACACGATCAACGACCCTCGCGTGGGCATTGGAACGATTCAGGACAGCACGGGCGTTCATGTGACGCACGTCGTTACCGGAAGCCCGCCGGAAGAGGGAGGGGTCAAGGAGGGTGATCTTCTGGTCGCAGTCGGCGGAATCAGCGCAGCGGATCCGACCTGGGCCGAACAGTTCCTCTCGAAATACGCGCGGGCTCGACCTGGCTCTCCGGTACCAATACTCGTCGCCAGAGAAGGCAAGCAACTCACGCTCTCGGCCCCGCTGACTTTTGTGGCCCGCGTCGTGTCGCGCCTGGAGGAGAACCCGCGCGCGTCCGCAAAGGCGCGCAGGGTAAGAGAAGGGATTCTGCGGGGAGTTACGACTCAGTAACTATTGAACACGGATGCTTCGGAAGAACACCGATACTTCGGATTTGCAATGAGCGATCCGAAGCATCAGTTGCAATCCGATGCATCCGTGTTACTTGAGGATGGCCTTGGCTATAGTCTGGAGCTGCATGTTGGACGTCCCCTCGTAGATCGTGCCGATCTTGGCGTCGCGATAGAACTTCTCCACCGGGTAGTCCTTCGTGTACCCGTAACCCCCGAACAGCTCGACGCAGAGCGAAGTAACCCGCTCGCAGACCTGGGACGAGAACAGCTTCGCCATCGCGCCTTCGCGGGCGATGTCCTTGCCGGCGTCCTTGAGCCGTGCGGCGTTGTAGACCATCAGCCGCGCCGCCTCGAGGTCGGTCGCAGCCTGCGCGATCTGGAACTGAACGCCCTGGAATTCGGCTAGCGGCTTTCCAAACTGTTTCCGCTCGCTCAGGTACTTGATCGTTGCGTTGAGCGCACCCTGGGCCACTCCAATCATCTGTGCGCCGATTCCGATGCGGCCTTCGTTCAGGGTATTGATCGCGATCTTGTAACCCTGACCGACAGGGCCGAGCACGTTTTCTTCGGGGACCTCACAGTCGTCGAGCAGCAGCTCGGTGGTGCTCGATGCGCGGATGCCGAGCTTGTCCTCCTTCTTCCCGATCTTCAATCCCTTGAAGTCGCGCTCGACGATAAAAGCAGTGATCCCACGATAGCCAGCGGCGGGGTCAGCGTTGGCAAAGACCACAAACACACCAGCTTCGGCCCCGTTCGTGATCCAAAGCTTCTGTCCCCGCAACACCCAGTGGTCGCCTCGCTTCTCGGCGAGCGTAGCCAGCCCGAATGCATCCGACCCCGATCCCGATTCCGACAGCGCGTACGCGCCGACAATCTCCGAAGTAAGCAGCGGCAGATATTTCGCTTTCTGGGCTTCGGTGCCGTACTGGTTGATGGGGTAGTTCACCAGGGTGTTCTGCACGTCGCAGACGATCGCGGCAGCCGCGTCGACCTTGCTGATCTCCTCCACGGCCAGAGTCACCATGAAGAGCGTTCCACCCGCTCCCCCATACTGTTCGGGGACTTCGATTCCCATGAGCCCGAGCTCGAAGTATTTCGGCAGAAGAGCGGGGTCGATCTTGCCCGCCTTCTCCATCTCCATCACCCGCGGTCGGACCTCTTCCTCGGCGAATCCCTCGACCGCGTCGCGGAACATGATCTCCTCTTCCGAGAGAAGAGTCAGGGCGGAAGGTGACGCGCTCACGTCAGTTTGCATTGGCGCCGATGCCGGCCCGCTCCAGGACTACCTCAGCCAGCTTCTCGTGAAGTCCGAACGCTGGTGTCACGCTGAAGCTGACATTCGGATATGCGTGGGCAACAGCAGCAACCATGCGCGGAATGTCGGAGGTTGAGTGACGGCCGGGAGACAGCATGTACGGAAACACAGTTATGTCGGTGGCCCCGCCCTCAACGCAGTTCGCGAAACCTGCGGCAATGGTCGGCTCGGCAAGCTCCATGTGAGCGTACCGCACGACCACGTCCGATCCGGCCATCGTCTGGATCAGCTCGGCCATGTCGTGCAGCATCTCGTTCGCTTCGCGTTTTTGCGACCCGTGGTCGACTATGAGTATTCCCTTCATCCTTTGCAAAATGGGGGGCCGGGCGCCCGTGGACTAGTGCGCCGCTTCGTCGAGGGCGGTTCCCTGGTGCCACGTCGGACGCGCAAGACCGTCGGCGTCCTCGTAGAAACGGATTTTGCCGGGCGCGTACATCTTCGTGAGCAGAATGATCTGACCCGTGTGCATCGCGAAGTGCTCCACCACGTGATAGACGGCTCCGAGCACAGTCGTTTCACGACCCTGGATAGTGATGGATCGCTCCAGATCCGGAGCGCTTAGACCACCCAACACCGAATCAGCATCGCGCAGAACCGCGTCGAGGCCTTCGAGGAGCGCCGCCCCGTCTGCTCCCTTTCTCTGGGTGAACTCGAATGAACGGTGGCGGGTGATGGATTGCCCGCCAATACCGCCAAGAATCCACTCGGTGACGTTGCCCGTCAGATGAACAAGGAGATTGCCGATGCTGTTGGATCCGTCGTTCGGTCTGGCCCACACAGCCGCGGGCGGAAGAGCTTTCACACAATGCCGGAGCTTGATCGGATATTCCTTGGTCAACCAGTAGCGCGACCGCGAAAGGAACAGCTCGGCAAGGGACACTACGCCGTCCTGGCCTCGGTGGCGGCGAGAGTATCGCGGAAGACATCCAGCGCGAGCTCGACCTTTCCGAACGGCGCGGAGACCTGTACGCCTTGTACGTGGGGCTTCACACGCTCGAGCATCTCTCTGGCGATTGCGATTCCCTCCGCCACGCCGTGCTCCTTCGACTTCGCGCTCGCTGCGCGCATGCGCTCGATAATCTTCGCCGGAACGACCACACCGGGCACTTCATTCGCCAGGAACTCGGCGTTACGAAGAGATACCAGAGGCCAGATCCCCGCGACGATTGGAATTCTGGTGTGCTCGATCGTGCCGAGGAATTTCTCGAGCTGACTTACGTCGAAGACCGGCTGGGTGATAGCGTACTCAGCGCCGGCCTCGACCTTCCACTCGAATCTCTTCAGCTCCTGCGCCGGATCTAGGGCAGCCGGATTCACGCCGACTCCGATCGTGAATTTCGTCGGGGCACCGATGGCGTTCCCGCCCGGATCGAGCCCGCGATTCAACTGGCTCACCAGATTCGTAAGCCCGATCGCATCGATGTCGAACACCGCCGTCGCATTCGGATAGGGTCCCATCTTCGGCGGGTCGCCGGTGATGAGCAACAGATTGCGGAGTCCGACCGCCGCCGCGCCCAGCAGATCGCTCAGCATGCCGAGCAGATTGCGATCGCGACAGCAGTAGTGAATCACCGTCTCGATTCCGACCTGCTGCTCGATCAGGACGCTGGTGAGCAGTGCACCCATCCTGCTCTGGGCGCGCGGGCCGTCAGGCACGTTCACCGCATCGACTCCTGCATCACGGAGTGCAGCGGTGTCATGCAACATTTTGGACGCGTCGACTCCGCGCGGCGGAACGATCTCCACCGACGTGACGAATTCCCCGCGCGCGATCTTCGCACCCCATTTGGATCGCTCCGCGAGGGGAACGGGCTGAACTCCCGGATCTTCGGGTGGAAGGTCGGGCTGTGTCTGTCTCCGCTCCCGCGCTGGTACGCGAGGCTGCCGCGGCGATAGCGGACGCACTCCCTCGACCATCGCCGCGATGTGCTCGGGCGTGGTGCCGCAGCAGCCTCCGACGATCTTGGCGCCCGCCTGGACGAGGTGATGCGCGTAGGTCGCCATGTACTCGGGGCTCGCCATGTACATGCTGCGCCCGCTCACGTCGCGCGGCATTCCGGCGTTCGGCTGCGCGCTCAGCTTTCTTCTGCTGACCGGTACCATTTTCTCGATTGCGTCGAGAATGATCTGCGGGCCGACCGAGCAGTTCAGACCGATTACATCGGCGCCGAACGCGTCGAGCGATTGGGCCAGATCCTCCACTGATACGCCGTACGGCGTGTGACAGTCGGATCCGATCGTCATCTGCGCGATGACAGGGATGCCCGCATCCACTTCATGAGCGGCGCGAATCGCCTGTTCGATCTCATGCACATCGGCGAAGGTCTCGAGGATGAAAACGTCGCAGCCGCCATCCTTGAGCGCCTGCAGCTGCTCGCGGAATGTCGCCCGCGCTTCGTCGAGGCTGGTAGGACCGAATGGCTCGAGACGAATACCGAGTGGACCGACGGCTCCGGCAACGAGGAGATCGTCGTCCGCGACTTCGCGGGCAATCCTCGCAGCGGCGCGATTGATGTCAGCAACCTGTGCCTCTAGCCCGTACTGAGCCAGCTTGACGCGGTTAGCGCCGAAGGTGTTGGTCTCTAGCACTTCGGCGCCGGCCTTCTTGTACGCCTTGTGAACGTCGCGCACCAGATCGGGCGCGCGCAGGTTCAGCTCGTCGTAGCACTGGTTGATGAACACGCCCTTGTTGTACAACTGGGTGCCCATCGCGCCATCGAAGACGATGACCTGATGCGGGTCGAGCAATCGGGCGATCAGCGGGTTCTCAGGCAACTGCGGCCTCTGCTTCGGTCGAAGCACCTGACGCGGAACCGCGCACCGCGTAGTACTTCGCTTCGGGATGGTGGATCACTACCGCGGCGGTCGACTGCTCGGGAAGAAGCTGGAAGGACTCGGTGAGGTCCATGCCGAGAGCTTCTTTCGCCGGCAGGAGCTTGAACACTGTGGCGTGATCGTCGAGATCGGGGCATGCGCCGTAGCCCCACGAGTAACGCTTCCCGCTGGGCACTCCCAGCTCCTTCTGGATTCGGCGATGCGACCACTCCGCCACCGCCTCGGCCGATTCGACCGAGAGTCCGTGAGAGTAGAACGCTTCGGTGTATTCATTCTTCCCCTGCAGCTCCTCGAACCGCGCGGTCGCTTCCTTTCCGACGGTCACGATCTGAAGCGGCACGACGTCCACGTCACCCGAGTCCACGCTTCTGATGTAATCCGCGAGGCAGAGGCGCTCACGCCCGACCATGCGGGGGAAATGGAAGCGCGCGATCTCTCGCAGCGACCCGCCATCGCTAGAGTAAGCTGCCGGATCGTAGATGAGCACATCGTTGCCCTGAGATTGCGCAGGGAAGTATCCGTACACGACCTGAGGCTTGATCCAACCGTTCTTAGTCGCGTCTTTCTTCAGCCGCGCCAGCACCGGCTCGAACTCGTTCTTCACCGTCGAGTGGTATTGCTCGCCGGATCCGCGCGCACCCCATTGCAGCCGATACAACTCGTCGAGATCGAGCAGCTCGAAAATTTCCTCGATCGGAATGTCGCGAAGCACGCGCGTTCCCCAGAACGGAGGAGAAGGAACTGGATTATTCGCGACCACTTCGCTGCGCTCGCCGCCGGCGTCGCCGACGGCGATGTCCTTTCCAACCGCCGTGCGCAGAAACACGTCGTTCCGCGCGTCGTCGAGATTTTTCACTACGAACAGCCCGCGCTTCTTCGGATCCTGGAGCACGTCCATCGTCTCCAGTCCCTCGAAGGCATCCTTGCAGTAGAAGACTCCGGAGTCGTAGGCGCGCTCTCCTTCCACGAACAGCGCGCGGCGCCCGAAGCGGCGATTGATCGCGGCCCCGCCAATCAGCACGGGGATCTGCATCCCCCGCTTGTCCAGCTCCTGCACGCAAAGCGGCATCTGCTTCGATGTCGACACGAGCAATGCGCTCAAGCCGATGGCGTCAGCGCCGACCTCGACCGCCTTGTCGAGGATCGTGTTGACGGGAACCTGCTTGCCGAGGTCGTAAACGGTGTAGCCGTTGTTGGAGAGAATTGTGTTGACGAGAGACTTTCCGATGTCGTGCACGTCGCCGTACACGGTCGCCAGCACGACTTTCCCTTTGGTGTATCCCTCCGCCTTCTCCAGGAATTGCTCGAGGTGCTTCACCGCCTTTTTCATGACTTCGGCGGACTGAAGGACGAAGGGCAGTATCAGCTCACCCGCACCGAACTTGTCGCCGACTTCCTTCATCGCTGGGAGCAGGATCTCGTTGAGAACTCGCACAGGATTTTCACGGACACCGGCTGCATCCAGCTCCGCTTCGATGCCCTCCTTCTTCCGGTGCAGAATCATCCAGTGGACTTTCTGCTCGGACGTCATTCCGGCGGTAGGGTCCTCCTTCTCGGCCTGGGCCGATGCGCCAGAGCCCCCGACGTTGGCGAAGTACTCGATGAAGTGCTGCAGCGCGTCCGGACGCTTGTTGAACACCAGATCGTCCGCCATCTCGCGCTCCCGCGCCGAGATCTCGGCGTAAGGCCGGATGTGCGCCGGATTCACAATGGCGGCGTCGAGCCCGGCCAGCACGCAGTGATGGAGGAACACCGAATTGAGAACGCTGCGCGCCTCGGGCGTGAGCCCGAAGCTGACATTGGAGACGCCAAGAATGGTGGAGACGCCTGGCAGCTCGCGTTTGATCAACCGAATGCCCTCGACCGTCTCCTTGCCCGAATCGATCCACTCTGCGTCGCCGGTGGCGAGCGTGAACGTGAGTGCGTCGAAGATCAAATCCTCCGGGTTTAGCCCGTACTCCCCTACGGTGATGTCGTGTATCTTCTTCGCGACCTCGAGCTTCCGTTCGCGCGTCTTCGCCATTCCGATCTCGTCGATCGTGAGAGCGATTACAGCTGCGCCGTGCTTTTTCACCAAAGGCACGACCGAGTCGATGCGCTTCCGGCCGTTCTCCATGTTGATGGAGTTGACGATTCCGCGACCGGGTATGTGCTCGAGCGCGGCCTCGATGACGTTCGCCTCCGTGGAGTCGATGACGAGCGGTGTCTCCACGCTCATCGACAGCAGCTTCACGACCTTCGACATCTGCTCGGCTTCATCGGCCCGCTCGGTGAGTGCGACGCAGACGTCGAGCACGTGCGCGCCGGAGTCCACTTGGTCGCGCGCGACCTCGAGAATTCCCTCGTAGTCGTCGGCGAGCAGCAAGCGCTTCACCTTGCGGGATCCCTGCGAATTGACTCGTTCACCCACTAGCAGCGGCGGCGGATCCTGGTGGAGCGTGATCGCGCGCATGGCGGAGCTGACACGCGGCACGTGCTGTGATCTCGCGGCAGGCTTGGCCGCGCGCTCGGCTTCACGCACTGCTCCGACGATCGCGGAAAGATGTTCCGGCGTGGTTCCGCAGCACCCGCCGACGATCCGCACGCCGAAATCCTTCACGAACTCGGAGAGCGCTTGCGCCATCGGACCCGGCTCGAGCGGGTACACGGCTTCGCCGACACCCGTGTTGAGCGGCAGTCCGGCGTTCGGTATGACGGACAGCGGCAGCGTCGCGTGCTCGGACAGGTATCTCACCGGCTCGCGCATGTGCTCGGGGCCGGTGGAGCAATTCAACCCAATCACATCGACCTTGAGAGCTTCCAGTGTCGTCATAGCGCTGGCGATGTCGGTGCCGAGCAACATGCGGCCGCTGACGTCGAGGGTGACCTGGGTCTGGATCGGGATGCGGCGGCCGATTTCAGTGAACAATCGTTCGATTCCCGCCACTGCCGCTTTTACCTCGAGAATGTCCTGCGACGTCTCGATCAGGAGGAGATCGACTCCGCCCTCGACGAGATACTTGGCCTGCTCGTAATAGTTCTCGGCGAGCTCCTCGTAGGTGATCTTGGACAACACCGGATCGGAGCTGGAGGGCAGCATTCCCGTCGGGCCCATCGACGCTGCCACGAACCGCGGCCGATCCGGAGTGGAGTACTTATCCGCTGCTGCGCGCGCGAGCTGCGCTGCAGTGACGTTGATGTCGCGAACCCTGTCACCCAATCCCCATTCGTGCAGACGACGCGGCGTTGACTGGAACGTGCACGTCTCCACGACATCGCACCCCACTTCGAGGAACGACTCGTGGATCGCCTGAATAACATCCGGACGGGTGAGAACGAGGTTGTCGTTGCACCCTTCCAGCGCCTTACCGCCGAAGTCTTCGGCGCTGAGGTTGTAGCGCTGGATGTTCGTTCCCATCGCGCCGTCGTAAACCAGCACGCGGCGATTGAGCTCGTCGAGATATCGGGATCGGGTGCGTGTTTCGGTCATTCGGTTTTGATCTATCCAGTCG
>JALYZH010000225.1 GCA_030948945.1 Gemmatimonadota bacterium
ACCAGGATGTTCCGGGAGAGAAGGTGCTGAGTGACTTCGTAGGCGTGCGGAACATCGACCGCGACCGTTCCGCCTCTCTGCGCGGGGTCGCGCGGCGCATTTACGGTGTAGCCGCGCGCGTCTGCCAACTCGATCAGCCGTGAAGTGAGCCGTAGGCTGTTCTCGCGGATCGCCGCGATTCCGGCGCGGCGAAGAATCTTCGGCCCCTCCGCTGCGGCATAAAGCGCGGGAATGACCGGAGTGCCATTCAGCCAGCGAAAGGCGCCGGAGGTGTACTCCATGGTCTCCTCGAAAGCGAATGGCCGCGAGTGGGCTTGCCAGCCCGTGAGCGCGGGCTTCAGACGATCGCGCACTGCTGGACTGACGTAGAGAAAGCAGCCTCCGGGGCCGCCGCACAGCCATTTGAGCACGCCGCCAGTGAGAAAATCAGCATTGCTCCGTTTCACGTCGACCGGCACTACGCCGACCGCGTGAAATGAGTCGAGCGAGACCAGCGCTCCCATCTCGTGCGCGCGCCGGCAGATCGCATCCACGTCCATGAGAAAGGCACTGCGAAAGAGAACGTGCGACACAGCGACGAGGCGAGTTCTCTCGTCGATCGCGGCGAGCATCCTGTCGCGGTCAATGGTGAGGCCATCATCGGATGGCACCACCACCACCCGGGCGCCGAATCTTTCCGCCATCTCCGCGAAGGCGTACCGCACCGACGGGAAGTCGAGCTCAGTCATCACGACGGTGTCTCGATCCTTCGGGAAGTCCATGGCCGAAAGGACGGCTGTCTGCGCAATGGTCACGTTGGGCATCATGACCACTTCGCCATCGCCGGCGTTTATAAGCGGCGCGATGTCGTTTCCTACATCGACTGGCTTCTCCCACCAGCCACGGGTCCACGCCTTTACGCCGAGCTCGCCCCAGTCGCGCGCGTATTCGGCCAGCTTCTCCGGCACGGTGCGCGGCATCGGTCCGAGCGAATTGGAGACGAGATAGTTCGTCTTCTCGAGGATCGGGAATTCTTCCCTGAACGCCAGCAGAGGATCACGCTGCTGCCTGCCGCCCGAATTCAAAGCCAAACGTGGCTCTTTGTCACTGACCCTTTCTGGACGCGTCGCGTATCGCCCGGAATTCGGCGTCGGCATTCCAGGTGGGAACGGTCCGCGCGTTTCCGAGAGAGATACCGAAACGGTAGACGATTTCCGCGAGCTGGGCGACGCCGCTGACGTCGAGGTCAGGCCGGTAATCGTCGGACGGCTGGTGGTATCTGTGCGCGGTATAGTCGTCCCGCTGCGCCTTGCCCCAGCCCGCAGGACGACCGATGTAGTCGTAGCCGCCTTTCACATCGACAGCTGGAATCCCGACCTTCGCGAAAGAAAAGTGATCCGAACGGTAGAAATGCCCCTGTTCCGGATGCTCGTCGGGAACGATCCGAATACCCTCGGACTTGACCAGTGCAGCCAACTGCGGTCCGAGCGAGCTCTTGGTATCGCCCAGCACCTCGAGATCCCGAAAGCGTCCGATCAACGCCGGATTGTCGATGTTGAGATCCGCAATCACCTTCGAGGCGGGCACCGTGGGATGCTCGCCGAAGTAGGCGGAGCCGAGCAGTCCGGATTCCTCGGCGGTGACAAAGACGAACAGCTGGGAGCGGCGCGGTTTCACACCCTCCGCCGCGGCGTGCGCAATCGCGAGAATTGCCGCAACGCCCGAGGCGTTGTCGGCCGCACCGTTGTAGATCGAGTCTCCGTTGACGACAGGGCCGATTCCAAAATGATCCCAGTGCGCGCTGTAGGCGACGTATTCGTCGCGCACTTTTGGATCGATACCACGCACGACGCCGACGACGTTGTTCGCCGACATGTGCTGGAGGCTGTTTCGCATCGTTGCATCAATGATGATCCCGGTCGATACCGGGCGGAAATCGCGCGACTCTGCACGCTTGCGCAGATCAGTCATGCTGAGGCCCGCCTGGGCGAGGAGCGCAGTGGCGGCGCTATCGGTGATCCAGCCCCGCACCGGTATCGGTGCCGGCAAGGAAGGATCACGCGGAAGCAGGCGGTGCTCGACTGAATTGGAATTGACCACCACGTGCCACGGGTAGCCCGCGCGCTCGGTGGTGTGCACGATCAACATTCCCGCAGCGCCGCGACGCTCGGCTTCCTCGTACTTGTAGGTCCAGCGGCCGTAGTATGTCATCGCCTTCCCGCCGAAGAGATTCGGCTCGGCGGCGGTTGCCGGCGGATCGTTGACGAGAACGAGCAGAATCTTTCCGCGGACGTCGGTGCCCTTGAAATCGTCCCACTTATACTCGGGCGCGGTCGCGCCGTACCCGACGAACACCAGCTCGCCGTTTGCGGAGCTGGCATCGGTCGCTGAGCCCGGCCATACGACGACATCATCGGTGAAGCGAAGGTTCGCGTTGGCCTTGCCCGAAGCGGTCACCTTGATCGTGGCGGGATCCGCCTTCACGACGTCGATTGGAACACGCTGGAAATACGAGTTGCCGCCAACGCCGGGCTTCACGCCGAAAGTCTGGAGCTGGGTCGCGATGTATTCTTCGGCGATCCGTCCACCACGGGTGGCGGGTGCCCTGCCTTCGAGTAAGTCGGAGGAAAGGAAGCGGAGGTGAGCGTCGATTTCCTGCGAATTGATCCGGCTGGGCGCGGCGTCCGTCTGCGCGGTCGCTTTCGACGTGCAAATAAGGGAGACAAGCGCCATCGAGAGTAGAACGGTGGGACGAGTCATCGATTTACTCGGAGTGTGTGGTGAACGTCAGTACATTATACTCACTCGCACATGACCTTAGGATGCCCCGCCAGACTCCACGAAGCCTGAAACGAACCTCTCCCTCCAAGTCCCGACACAAAGCTCCCAGAATAGCGCTGGTGCTGGGCGGTGGCGGCCTCAAGGGCTTCGCACACATCGGAGTCTTTCGCGCTCTAAAGGAGCTCGGAATCGAGCCGACAGTCGTTGCGGGTACGAGCATCGGTGCGCTCATAGGAGCCGCGTATGCCCGCGGAATGGATATCCCCGAAATGGAGGATCGCGCCCGGGCGCTCAAGCGGCGTGATCTCTTCCGGCTCAACCGCATGGGGATGCTGCTCGAGCGGCAGCATTCGCGCGCGATATATCTCGACGAGCCGCTCCGTGAGGTCGTGAAATCCGTCGCGACGGAGAAGCGGTTCGATCAGCTGAAAAGAACGCTGCTCGTCAACACCGTCGACATCCAGCGCGGCTCGCAGATCGTATGGGGATTGCCGGGCCTGCGTGACATCAGTGTTGCCGACGCGGTGTACGCGTCGTGCGCGCTACCGGGTTTTTATCCTCCCGGCGAGATCAAAGGACGCCTGTGCGTGGACGGCGGTGTGCTCGACAACCTGCCCGTATCGATCGCGGGCAGAGGAATGGACGCAGTGATTGCGGTCGACACCGGATCGAGCGATCTCGAGCCGGAGAACGACATCGCTACCGCCGGATTCGCCTCCATCTACGTGCGGGCGGCGACGACGATGATGCACGCGCTACAGCTCGCTCCGTTCGCCACCTGGACGCGCCCGCCGATGATTCTGATCAGGCCCAAGGTGAATCACATCGGGTGGTTCAGCTTTTCGCACACCGAGGAATTGCTCGAAGCCGGCTACAAGGCCGCGATGGAAGCATGTACGCACTACGAGGAGTGCATCGCCTGGGGGATCGGTGTCTTCCCCCGGAGAGCGATGGAGATCAAGGTCGACAGGGACAAGTGTATCGGCTGCACGCTCTGCACTGCTCTCGCGCCGGACGTGATGGCGATGGACGCACAGCAGAAAGCCTATCCACTGACGCCAGTAGTCGAGTGGTCGCCAGCCGATGGGGATTTCGTGCACCACTGCCCGACTTTCGCCATCGAGGCTACCCGCCTCGATATGGGCAGCGGTCACAAAGGGAAAACAACGATCGATCCCACCAGCGAGCCGACAACAAAGACAGGCTAGCGCAACTACAGGGCTAACTGCAACAGAACGGGTGCGAGATCTGGCGCAGTTCAGTCGGTTCTTTGTGTTAGATTTCATGCAGCCTGCCGAGCCAGGAACTGAGATCGGCAGTGGCTCCGCGCCCCACTGGCCAGCGCACTGACGCGGCCAAGTTCGGAAAAAAACCAATGACACACCCGAATACCTTCGGTAGCCGATCAACGCTGGACGTTGCGGGTCGGCAGTACACGATTTTTCGGCTGGACTCCCTTTCCAAGTTGGCGAACGGGAACGCAGACAGGCTCCCCTTCAGCCTCAAGATTCTGCTCGAAAACCTCCTCAGAAACGAAGACGGCAAGTTCGTGAAGCCCGAAGACGTGCGGGCGCTTGCGACCTGGAACACGAAGGGCAAGGCGGAGAAGGAGATCGCGTTTCGCACTGCCCGAGTACTGCTCCAGGACTTCACCGGTGTTCCCGCCGTCGTCGATCTCGCCGCCATGCGCGACGCGCTCGCGCGACTCGGCGGCGATCCACGCCTGATCAATCCGCTGCAGCCGGCGGATCTCGTCATCGATCACTCGGTGCAGGTCGACGAGTACGGAACCGAGGCCGCGCTTCTAATCAACGCGGATTTCGAGTTTCAGCGCAATCAGGAGCGCTACGCGTTCCTGCGCTGGGGACAGAAGGCGCTGCACAATTTCCGCGTGGTGCCACCCGATACCGGCATCGTCCACCAGATCAATCTCGAGTATCTGGCGAAGGGAGTCTTCACTGAAGTGGTCGGCAAGCAGACTTACGCTTATCCGGACTCACTCGTCGGCACGGATTCCCACACCACAATGATCAATGGACTCGGCGTGCTTGGCTGGGGCGTCGGTGGTATCGAAGCTGAAGCGGCAATGCTCGGACAGCCTGTTTCCATGCTCATCCCCGACGTCGTGGGATTCAAGCTGCACGGAAAGCTTCCACCGGGCGCGACGGCGACAGATCTCGTGCTGACGGTGACGGAGATGCTGCGCAAGAAAAAAGTGGTTGGGAAGTTCGTCGAGTTTTATGGCGCTGGATTGTCCAGCCTCTCGCTGGCGGATCGGGCGACTATCGGCAACATGGCCCCCGAGTACGGCGCGACGATGGGATTCTTCCCGATCGACGCCGAGACGATCAACTACCTGCGCTTCACAGGGCGCGACGAGGCGCAGGTGCAGCTTGTCGAAGCGTATTGCAAGACTCAGGGAATTTTCCGCACCGACGACACGCCGGATCCCGCCTTCAGTGACGTCATCGAGCTCGACTTGCGCACCGTGGAGCCCAGTCTGGCCGGCCCGAAACGGCCGCAGGATAGAGTCCCGCTCAAGCTGTCGAAGAAGATGTTCAAGGAGGCGCTCGGGGCAGACCTCGAGCGCACCGGGACTGTCGCTGCCGTTGCCGCGGCGAAGCAGGCTATGAGCGTCGCAGCGTCGCCGCAACTCTCGCCATCAGTCGTTGCAACGCATCCTGACGATCAGGCCAGCGAGGACTCGAGCGTCCCCGTTGAAATGAATGGGGAAAAATTCTCGATTCGGCACGGGTCAGTAGTGATAGCCGCGATCACGAGCTGCACCAACACGTCAAATCCAAGTGTGATGCTCGCGGCGGGGCTGCTGGCGCGGAATGCAGTAAGCCAGGGACTCATGAGCAAGCCGTGGGTCAAAACCAGTCTCGCTCCCGGGTCAAAAGTCGTAACGGACTATTTCAGGAAAGCCGGAGTGATGGACGCGCTCCAGACGCTGCGATTCAATGTCGTCGGCTTTGGATGCACGACGTGCATCGGAAATTCAGGTCCGCTGCCCCAGCCAATCGCCGACGCGGTGGAAGCGAACAAGCTGGTGGTCGCCGCCGTTCTTTCGGGCAACCGCAACTTCGAGGGGCGCATCAATCCGCTCACGCGCTTCAACTATCTGGCATCTCCTCCGCTCGTCGTCGCTTACGCATTGGCCGGGCGCATGGACATCGATTTCGCCTCCGAACCGATCGGCGTCGGCAAGAACGGCCCCGTGTTTCTGCGCGACATCTGGCCCGCACCCAAGGAAGTTGAGGAAGAGATTCTGCGCTCCGTGAAAGCCGACATGTTCAAGGCGCAGTACTCGAACGTCTTTCACGGAGATGACAACTGGCGGAGTCTGCCCGTTCCCGAGGGTGATCTCTACGCCTGGGATCCCGACTCGACCTACGTGAAGAACCCTCCCTTCTTCGAAGGGATGACTCTCGCCGTTCCGCCCGTTCGTCCGATCAAGGGCGCGCGACTGCTGGGAATGTTCGGAGACTCGATCACGACCGATCATATCTCGCCCGCGGGATCGATTCCCGCTTCGAGCCCCGCCGGAAAGTGGCTGATCGAGCACGGCGTAAAGACAGTCGACTTCAATTCATACGGCGCGCGCCGGGGAAATCACGAGGTGATGATGCGCGGCACCTTCGCCAATATCCGCCTTCGTAACGAGCTCGCTCCCGGTACCGAGGGCGGCTGGACCACGCGCACCCCCGGCGAGAAGGCGGTCACGATTTACGACGCGGCGATGGAGTACCAGCAGAAAGGCGTCCCACTCGTCATCATCGCCGGCAAGGAATACGGAACCGGTTCGTCGCGCGACTGGGCCGCCAAGGGAACGCTGCTGCTCGGCGTGCGAGCCGTTATCGCCGAATCATTCGAGAGGATTCACCGCTCGAATCTCGTGGGGATGGGCGTGGCTCCGCTCGAATTCATCAATGGCGAGACCCGCGCGACGCACGGTCTCACGGGGTACGAAACCTATGACATCGATGGATTGTCGGAGGAGATGAAGCCTCACCAGTTGGTGACCATTCGCGCGCGTGGCGCCGATGGAAAGGAGAAATCTTTCCAGGTGGTCGCGAGAATCGACACGCCGGAGGAGATGAGCTACTACCGGCACGGCGGAATCCTGCCTTACGTTCTCCGGCAGCTCGTCGGGCGAAAGGGGAGCTAACGCGGAGGGCTGGCGCCGTCCTTCTTTTTCCTCAGCTGGAACTGCGGCATCGACGCGCTGATCTGCTCGGCTAGATCCTGCTCCATCCGCTTCGGGTCGAGCGGCTCCAGCATCGCTCTCAGCTCGGGATCGTCGGCGAGCGCGAGGTTCAGGCGGGAGTAGAGGCCAGCCACCAGGTGCAGCGTCTTCGTAATCTCCTCTTCCATCCGGAGGTTCACCTGTAACGTCAGCTCCTCGCGCAGCTCGCCGATCTTCGACTCCCGGCTCTGCGTCATCAACACGAAGATCGAGAGAAAGATCGCTTCGAGGGAGACGATCGTGGTGAGCATGCCGAACGGGTACGGATCGAACTTCTTGAGTCCCGAGAACGGCAGGTTCCAGTAAATCCAGGCGACGAAAATCAACGCGTGGATGACTAAGAAAAGAGTGGAGCTAGCGAAGCCGATCATCCGGTCCGCCAGGATCTCCATCTTCGAGCGATTGGCCGAGTGCTGTGCCTTGATCGCGCGGAACGCCTTGTTGATTCCGGCGCTGCGGCGCACCCGCCGCTCTCCGGCGACCGGCGTACCTGGTCGAATATCTACCGGCGTGTACTCCCCTTGGTCCATATCTCGACTGGAGGCGATAGTCAAACCTAACGCAAGCAGCCGGCCACTTCCTGTGCCGACACAACGCGTTAACCTTTCACTAATGGCCACTGCGTCGGCATTTACAGTCGGAATCATCCAGGAAGCAATCACGAACGACGTCAATCAGAACGTCGAGCGGGCGATTGCGCGTGTCCGCGAGGCCGCCGATCGGGGAGCGCAGATCGTCTCCCTACAGGAGCTGTTCAACGCGCCCTACTTCTGCAAGTCGCAGAAGCACGAGCGGTTCGATCTCGCCGAGCCGATTCCCGGGCCGACGATCGAGAGAATGCAGAAGGTGGCGCGAGAGCTCGAGATTGTAATTATCGTACCGATCTTCGAGCGGCAGGCAGCGGGTGTCTACCGGAATTCTGCCGCCGTCATCGACGCCGATGGCTCACTGCTCGGCGCTTACCGCAAGATGCACATCCCGGACGATCCCCTCTTCAACGAGAAGTTCTACTTCACGCCGGGCGACTCTCACATCGCGGACGACGGCGATCACAAGGGCGCGAATGGATTTCGCGTGTGGAAGACGCGCTACGCGAACATTGGCGTTTTGATCTGCTGGGACCAGTGGTATCCCGAGGCCGCGCGCATCACCAGCCTCCTCGGCGCGGAAATCATCATCTATCCAACCGCAATCGGCTGGCATCCTTCGGAAAAGAAGGAGTTTGGCGAGGCGCAGGTCGAGGCGTGGCGCACCGCGCAGAGAGCGCACGCGATCGCAAACGGCGTGTACGTTGCCGCACCCAATCGTGTCGGGCACGAGGACGAACCCGGCACCGACGGCATCGAGTTCTTCGGACACTCGTTCATCTGCGATCCCTTCGGGCGGATTCTGGCGGAGGCGGGGACGGAGCCAGCGGTGCTGGTGACGAAGTGCGACAGGGCGTTGATCGAGAGCACGCGGCGCAACTGGCCGTTTCTGCGCGACCGACGCATCGACGCTTATGCGCCAATCCTGAATCGCTACATCGGATGACCGAGCGGGCTGCCGAATCTGCGGCTGGCATTAATGCGAGCGCCGCTCCGAAGGGAAGCGGCGCTTTGACTATGGAGCTTTCGCTTGGCCGTCGCATGCCGGCGGAGTGGGAAAAACACGACGCGACCTGGATTGCATGGCCGCATCACGAGCCGGACTGGCCGGGCAAGCTCGCGCCCATACCCTGGGTGTACGCGGAAATCGTGCGCGCCTTGGCCGACCACGATCGCGTCGAGATTCTCTGTCACGACGACAGCGTGGCGGAAAGCGCGCGCGGCCTGCTGGCGGCACATGGCGTAAAGGATGGCAGATACCGCCTGCACCGGGTCGCGAACGATCGCGTCTGGCTCCGCGATTCTGCCCCGACCGGGGTGGTCCGCGCCGACGGACAGGTAGAGCTGCTGAACTGGACCTTCAATAGCTGGGCAAAGTACGACAACTATAAGAAGGATGCCGATATCGGGCGGGAGATCGAACGCATCACCGGATTGCCGCGGATCGTACCGAGACGTCCCGACAATGGCGAGCGGCTCGTGCTGGAAGGCGGTGGAATCGAGGTCAACGGCGCTGGTCGGATGCTGGTCACGGAAGAATGGCTTCTCACCGATGTACAGGTCCGGAATCCGGGAATGCTCGCGGGCGATTACGAGAAGGCTTTCGCCGAGTATCTGGGGGTCAGCGATACTATATGGTTGGGTGAAGGCGCGGTTGGTGACGACACGCACGGGCACGTCGACGACATCGCGCGCTTCAGCTCGCGCGACACGGTGATCCTCGCGGTCGAGCCGGATCCGGCGGATGAGAACCAGGCGCGGTCTGCCGACAACCTCCGCCGCCTCAAGCTCGCCGCAAATAAACGTCCTCTCCGAATCGTCATGATCCCCTTTCCTCGGCCCGTGACCATGAACGGCGAGCGGCTGCCGGCGAGCTACGCGAACTTCTATATCGCCAATGGCGCCGTTCTTGTACCGACATTCAACGACCCCAACGATCGTGTGGCGCTCAATGGAATCGCCGAAGCGTTTCCGCGCTACACCGTGATCGGCATACACGCGGTGGATCTGGTGTGGGGACTCGGCACGCTCCACTGCCTGACCCAGCAGCAGCCCTCCGGCGGGAATCGCGCGGCGAAGAGATGAAGATCACACTGACTGGCGAAGAATCTCTGAGATTGGAAGCGACGTCGGAGCAGCTGACGATCGAAGCGCCGACTCCCGAACTTCAGTACTCGCCGTTCCACATGCTCGGCAGCGCGCTCGGTGCGTGCACGTTCTCGGTCCTGCAAAGCTGGGCGTCGAACAAGAACATCAGCGCCGACGATCTGAAGATCGACGTGAGCTGGGATTTCGTCGAAGGCCAGCATCGGATCGGCTCGATGAAGGTGCAGCTCGACTGGCCCTCGCTATCGGCGGAGCTGTGGCCGAGGGCGATTCGCGCGGGGAATCTGTGCGGGGTTCACAGCACGCTGACACATGCTCCGCAGATCACCGTTGAAGCTGTCGGTGTGGAGTCGCCACCAATCGAGGCGCAGGCGTGACGACCGTTCCGGTCGTTCGATTCACTGTCGCTGGCGAGGAAGCCCACGATCATCCGGTTGCGCCGACAATCGGTGAGCCGGGTCGGCGCTACACGGTGATCTACGATGGTCACTGCAAGGTTTGCGGGCGACTGGTGAAGATGCTGACCAAGTGGGATCGAAATCACGAGCTCGAGATCATTCCTTCCCAGGCGCACGGTATCCGGGAGAGATTTCCGTGGATTCCTCCGCGCGCCTATGTGGAATCGGTGCAGGTGGTAAGAAGGCGAGACGGCAGGACGTGGCAGGGAGCGGCGGCGCTCGAGGAGCTGCTGAAGATTTTGCCGAAGGGTCGGTTGGTGTCGTGGCTGTTCAAGATTCCGCTTGTCCGGCCGCTTGTTGATCTGTTCTATCGCTGGTTTGCGCGGAACAGATACAGGTTCGGCTGCGGTGAGCACTGCGCGGTGCGTCCGGCGGATCTCGACTACGGAGATCGGTGACAGAACGTCGTGCGCGCGTCGAATCTGTAGACGTTGTCCGCGGCGTGATCATGATCATCATGGCGCTCGATCACACCAGGGATTTTTTCGGCATACCCGGACAGAATCCCACGAATCTGGCGAGCGCCTCGGCCGCGTTGTTCCTGACGCGTTGGATCACATTCTTCTGTGCACCGGTGTTCTTCCTGCTGACGGGGACGGGCGCTTACCTCTCGTTGCGGCGGAAGTCTCCGAGCGAGCTTTCCCGATTTCTTTTCACCCGTGGGCTGTGGCTGATCTTTCTGGAAACGGTGGTGGTGCGCTGTCTCGCCTACCAGTTCAATTTCGACTACCGGGTGACGATGCTGCTCGTCCTGTGGGCGCTCGGCTGGGCGATGATCACGCTGTCTTTCCTGGTTCGCCTTCCGGTGTTCGTCGCCACCGCGCTCGGTGTCATCATGATCGTGGGTCACAACCTCCTCGACTCGGTCAAGTGGACTAGCCCGCTCTGGTCCATCCTGCATTTGCCGGGTTTCGTCGTGAACACTCCGAACCATGTCGTGTTCGCGGCCTTTCCGCTTATTCCATGGATCGGCGTCACCGCCGTCGGATACGGCCTCGGACAAGTCTATAGTTGGGACGCCGATCGCCGACGCGCATTTCTCCTGCGACTGGGGCCGGTACTGAGTATGGCTTTTGTCGTGATCCGCGGCATCAATGCTTACGGCGACCCGTCGCGCTGGGAGCGGCAGAAGACGGCGTTGTTCACGTTTCTGTCGTTCCTCAACACGACCAAGTACCCGCCATCGCTGTTGTTCCTGTTGATGACGCTCGGCCCGGCGATGGTTTTTCTCTGGGCCGTTGATCAGGGGACGCCGAGAATCTTTCGGCCTGCGCTCGTGATAGGCAAAGTGCCCATGTTCTATTACGTGCTGCACTTTGCACTCATACATCTTCTCGCCGTCGTAACATGTTACGTGCGGTATGGATCAGCACATTGGATGTTCGAGTCGCCGGACCTGGGACACTATCCGTTCTCCCCGCCGCCCAGCTGGGGATACTCGCTGCCAATTATCTACCTGACATGGGCGGTTGTCGTGGTCGCGATTTACCCACTCTGCCGGTGGTTCGCGGCTCTCAAACAGCGGCGGAGTGATGCGTGGCTGAGTTACCTCTGAGAGGTGTTGCTCACCGAGCCGGCCACGGCCAGAGCTCGAACCGATCCGTGGCCACGGAGACGACTCCCACTCGCCGCCGCCGCAGGTCCACGCTCGCATCAGCGGGCGGCATCGAGAGAACCACCCTTTTGACGAGGCGTGTTCCTTCCAGGGTCGACACGCTCGAGTCATTCCAGATCGTGATCACGGTGCTGCCATCCGGCTCGATCTCTACGCCGTCGAACTTACCAGGTCCCGGTGCAATGTTGACGGGAGCCGCATCGCCCGGGCGCCATTGCTGAACAGCGGTTCCGCCGAACGGAGCCAGAATCAATCGACGAGCTGCTGGATCCCACCCTATCCCATCCGGTAACGCGAGCGCCGGCGATTGGAGCGCGATCGTAACTCGACGATTACGATCGACGTGATAAATGCGATCCGGAGCGGTGTGATCCAGTTTGCCGTTCACCGCGCGAACGCCGGTGTCAGTGATGTAGAAATCGCCGTCAGGACCCTGAGTCAGATCGTTGAGGAAACCCGCGCCCATCGGAGCCAGATCGATCGCGCTTAGGGGATTGCCGGTGCGCGCATCGAAACCGCGGAGCATATCGACATCGAGCACCCACAACGTGTCTCCCTGGATGCGAGATCCCATCGGGGCGTTGAGGGTTACTCCGTTCCGTCCGCCCTGGATGAAGTGAAGGCTATCGACTACGCCATCCGAGCGAATGCGCGAGATGAAGCCGTTCCCGTCTTTCACGCCCGGGTCGCCATTCATATTGCTGATGAAGTACACGTCGCGCGCTGGATCGAACACGATCGCTTCTGACGACGCGAGACCGCTGATGACCGCGAGGGGACCACTGACATTAGTGGACTGGCCGGTCTTGTTTACAGACGGGCTCGAAGTGCAGCCCGCCACACAGCCGACCGCAACCAGCAGGATGATGCGACGGCTGACGCAGAACTCTGAGCTTGTCACCTTATTCTCCTCTACCTTGGCGGGAAGAAATATCGCGGCAAGCACCGCGCCGCGACCAATTGTTCAGCGCTGTCGGAGCGCGCGTGTGAGCGCTCGGTCGAGCGCGTTTGCGAATGCCTGCTTTTCGCGGGAGCCGTACGGCGCGTGTCCACCGGTCTCGACACCGGTCGACCGGAGCTTGTCCATGAAGTTCCGCACCGACAGACGCTCGCCAATACTCTCTGCCGTGTACTCCTCGCCACGGGGATCGAGCACGACGACGTCCCTGAGAACCAGAAGCGAAGCGAGCGGGATATCTGCGGTTATCGCCACGTCGCCCGCAACAGCGTGCTCGACGATATAACTGTCGGCTACATCCGGCCCGCCATCGACACGCACCGCGGACAAATGTGGGTACCCTGGCGGAAGCGGAAGACGTTGGTTGGCGACGAGGATAGTCGCGAGCGCGAGACGATCAGACGCCCGAAAGCAGATCTCCTTCACCGCCTGCGGGGCTGCGTCGGCGTCTATCCAGAGTGTCATGGCCAAAGGTTATCGTCCGATCGGACAAGGGAGACTGATGCGCTGCAACTGGCGGAAGATACTTGCGAGCGCCATAGTGGGCACGGAATGCTGCACACGGTGAAAATCATCGGATGATCGAGATCATTGCTGCCACCAAGATGCCCGCGCTTGCCGATGCCCGGGCGTTGATCAGGGACCACATCGCGGCGAATTCGACGGCGCACGATTCATCCTCGACTGCGGCGCTTCTGGATGCTCTCCCCGCGCCGTATGAGCCGCCGAGGGGCGGGCTCTGGCTAGCACGCCTGGACAGTTCCGCGATCGGATGCGTAGCGCTCCACGCGCTCGGTCCGACCGTTGGCGAAATCAAGCGCATGTACGTGCACCCGGCTTCCCGCAGGCTGGGCGTAGCGCGAGCGCTCCTGACCCATGTGATCGAGGAAGCGCGCAAACGGCGTTATGACTCGCTCCGCCTCGGAACTCTCACAGCGATGACCCCGGCTCAGCAGCTTTACGAGAGCTTTGGGTTCCGGAAGATCGCGCCATATCGTTCAGTGGAGTTTGGCGACACGCTCTTCTACGAGCTCACTCTCGACCCACCCGCCGCGTAGCGCTCTAACGAATGTCGAAGCTGGATAGCACTTTTCGGGTGCGGCTCGAACCGAGGTCGCGTTCACTGGAGTGCTTGCTATGGTGCGTCTCACGCTCGCCTGGATCCATCTTCTCGCGTTGGGCTTCGGACTCGGTGCGGTCCTCGACCGCGCCGCGGCGCTTCGTGAGCCCGCCAGTCTGGTGTCGGTTCGTCGTGCGTTTCGCGACGACGCTGTGTGGGGAATCGCCGCATTCCTCTGGATCGGCAGCGGCTTATGGCGCCTGTTGGGGGCCACCGAGAAGAGCACCAGCTACTATCTGAACAATCCGGTGTTCCTGGGCAAGATGAGCCTTCTCGTCGTCATTCTTCTTCTCGAGATCTGGCCGATGATCACTCTCGCTCGATGGAGACGAGCGCTCGGGCGCAGTCTGCCAGTCGAGACGGTCGCAGTCCCGGCGGTGGCCCGTAGGATCGCTGCCATCAGCACCATCGAAGCTCTCCTGATCATGGCGATGGTCGCGACGGCTGTGGCAATGGCGCGGGGATACGGCCGAATTTAGGTTACGCCAATGATCTCAGCCCGGGAAGCACTCGAACGGCTGCAGGACGGCAACAGGCGATTCGTCTCGGACGCCCCAAGTCATAATCCGCTCGGGCACCAGACGCGCCGCGCCGAGCTGGCTTCGGGTCAGGAACCGTTCGCGATCATCCTCGGCTGTTCCGACTCGCGCGTGCCGGCGGAGATCGTGTTCGATCAGGGCTTGGGCGACCTGTTTGTGATCCGCGTCGCCGGAAATATCGTTGCCCCCTCGCAAATCGGCAGCGTCGAGTTCGCTGCCTCGCGATCCGGCGCCAGGCTGGTGGTGGTTCTCGGTCACTCGCAGTGCGGGGCGATACTCGCGACCCTTGAAGAGCTCGAGCAACCGACGGAGAATCATTCGCGCAATCTCCGGTCGATCGTCGATCGCATTATCCCGTGCGTTGCACCGTTACTCGCTACCGAGCTCCGACACGACCACGATGCCCTGGTGCGACAGGCGGTGCGCGCCAACGTGCGCGCGTCCGCAAACCAGCTTCGTCACGGGTCGGATATCGTCGAGCAGTTGATCCAGGAGGAACGGCTCTACGTCGTTGGCGCCGAGTATTGCCTGGAGACTGGAGTCGTTGAGTTCTTCGATACGATCCCGACGCCACGCAAATGAGGGCGATTGCCTAGCGACCCATCGCGGCAGATTTCGAGCGACTCTCCAAGCTCTGATTCCGGTTACACGAAGTAAATTGCATTACTCAAATGCCGGCTACTCCCTTCCACTTCGGACCGGGGCTCCTGATAAAGGCGGCCGCTCCGCACAGATTCTCGATGGCGGCCTACTCTCTGACGCAGGTCGTCATCGACATCGAATCGGGCTATTACCTGCTGCACAAGAATTACCCGATTCACCGTGAGATGCACACCTTCGCTCTCGGGGGGCTGATTGGTCTCCTTTGTGGACTGTTGGTCGCCCGGATCGGCGCGTGGATGTCACGGCCGCGCGACGTCGTCGGTGAAGCGCTCGCGGCGGAATACCGATTGTCCGTCGCGGTGATGAGCGGGATCTTCGGCGGGCTGCTGCATCCAGTCCTGGACGGAATAGTCTACGCCGACATCCAACCATTCCGGCCCTTCGCCTCCGCGAACCCTTTGTACGGCATGGTGAGCATAAGGATGGTCTACCTCTTTTGCGTGGTTACGGGACTCGTCGGCGCGGCGCTGCTCCTCGCCTGGGAACGCCGCCCACGGAGACTGTAGGATCGAAACCTTGCGGCCATTCGGGCTTCCTTGCTAACTAGTCGGCATCCATCACTTCAGATACCGCGATGACCGCGAGTGAAAGAGAGTAGCGCGGGTCCGTCCAGCCTCCTCCAAGACGTCACCGCTCAGCAGAACGAGAACGTATTCCTGAGAGCGTTCTCCTTCTCCACCACCCAGCTTCCCGTCGATTCCGCCATGGACGTGGAGCTAGCCGATCGCATCGTCATGCTGGACGAGATCGGATTCATCTTTCAATTGATGGAGCGCCAGCAGAAAGTCGCATCGAAAGCGGGCGACTTGGAAAAGTGGATCACCAACCACGTCGTGCGGCGCGGCACAAAGCAGATTCAGCAAACCCGCGATCTGCTCAAGAGCTACCTCGGACTCTCGCTCGTCAACAGCTTCGGACACCGGATGCTCATTGCTCCGAAGGACCCGGAGCTTCTCGTGTGTGTCATCATCTACCGTGTCCCGCCGAAAACTCGAGCCTTCCGCGCCGCGCGGT
>JALYZH010000242.1 GCA_030948945.1 Gemmatimonadota bacterium
ATATTGTTATCACTTTCGCGACTCTGTGGGCCGCACCGTATCGCAAGCGCTCCGCGTCGAGGTGAAAATCGCGGAGGTGAACTACGCACGGCACACGAGCCGCGCCCGCCGCGAGGAGGGCTTCCGGTGGAATGAAGCCGTTATTCAGGTGGACGATGTCGATGCTGTTCCGTTTGATGAATAAGAGCAGCCGAAGAAAATTTGCCGAAGTACTAACCAAATCGGCCGCCGCCATCATTTTCCACATCGCACGCCGGATTGGCTTGTGCTGTAGTCGGTTTGTTAACCTTTCTGTGGTTCGATAGTTAATGTGACGTCGAAACGAAAAGACACGCAACCCGGAAAACCACGCTTCGATGATTTCAGGGTCCTGGCTGGTGAAAAGGAACTTTTCGACTGATGGAAGCGCCTGCAGCATGAGAGAGAGACTTTTTACTGCACCTCCGAAGCCGAGGCTGTAATCCACGTACAGAACTCTGAGATGCTTATTCATGCCGGCAGGGTGTCGCATGCCCATCGCAGGAGCGACTGGATTCCCTCTCGTGAACGGGCCAGAAGCGCGGGATACGTAGCAGCACGCTGCGCAACTCGCAGCGTCACCCACCCGAGAAGCTCGAGTCGCTGATGAGCCACGGCGGGAAACTCGGCCTCATAGCCCGAGCCGGTGCCGACGCTGGGAAGGCCGTTGTCGGCGATACGGCCAGCGATGCCGGCGAAAGGCTCGCTTAGGCCGGCACTTCCAAGAATTTGCGCCCGCAAAAAAAGAAAGTTCAGCAGATCGACCCCGACCAGGTCTTCTCTAGCTTGATCCCAATCGATGATGCCCAAAAGGCTGCCGGTGCGGGGGTCCACAATCGCGTTTCCGTACCCAAAATCTCCATGCGACCACACGATCTGACGCACGGTCCCGAGAGTGCGGCGGCGAAGACGCTGAATAAGGGCGTTCGTCAGCAATTCGGTCTCATGATCCATCGATATTGCGTGAGGACTCGTCGACAGGCGCGCAAACAATGTCTCATCGATCGAAACCTGGACTGCTGTCTGCCGATTGAACTCGCGTAAGAAATCAAACATCCCCTCGAGCATCACCGGCTCGAACTGTGACCGGGTTGCGAGCTTCCACGCGATCGTTCCGCCGATCAATTCTTCGACGTACTGGGTTCCGTGATCGAACAGAAACCCGGCGATTGGTTTGGGGACGCACCGCTTTATCTCTGGCGAGATATCAGCTGAACGATGAATGCGCTCGGTCCACTCGGCGTTGCGCCTTACGGTTTGGTCGCTTCTTTCATCGGTGGTGATACGGCAAACCAACCGCCGGCCGGCAAGAGTAGTGTGAAGCAACAGAACAAGAGCTCCACGTTCGCGAAGATCGAAGCGCTCGATCACGACTGACTCCCTCAACCCGGAACTCGCGTTCAGTTGGGCCGCGATGTGGGCGAGGAGACCGGCCGTGCCTCCTTCAGCCCGCGAACAGATGTTATACCAGCCTTCACTGAACATTGGAAGAAGGCCGATCTTGTTGAGGGCGGTCTCGATTGCCGATGCATCGCTCGGTAGCACGACATCGCCATAGCGGGCGTTCACGAACTCTTCGGCGCCCGATAAACGAGGCAGTGGAAGATACTCTTCCACACGCTCAAAACCTGCCCGGCGCAGCCGACGCCGGCACGATCCTGCGGTCGTCTTTCCATCGGAGGGGTGATGGCTACCACTACGTGCCAACCGCGCGAGCGCAAGTCGATTCTCGGCTAGAAGAATCAAGCTGCCATCGCGAGAGACAGCGTTGCGTAATCGCTGGAGCAGCGCCATGCTGTCGTGGGATGCGCCCGCGATGCCTCCTAGAGACGCCAGGATCAGCTGGAACGGCTCGCGCTCGGAAAGCGCCGCTTCCAGATCGCGTGCGATTCGGGGATGGACCAGATTTCGGAAATACCGCTCAAAGTCGCCTTCCCAATCGTTCAAGTCTTCCCCAAGCAACAAGACGCGCGCTGTTGAAGACTGGCTCAAGAGCGCCGCAACTTTGGGAGCCTTTTTCCCGAATGAGCTATTTTCGGGAATCACGGGGTCGCGTCTCTGGTCATTGGCAGTGGCTAGCTGCGCGCCCACAGACTACTCCGCCTTCCATGCCACGGCGAGAAAGCTTTCGGTCAGCGATCGCAACGGCGCGGGAATCAGCGACATGGGCCGGCGGTAATAAAGACGGTGAAGCGCATCTAGAATAACCAGGCCTGGACCCCAGTCAAAAGGCGGATGATAGGATCCAAGCACGACTGGGTATAGGTCCACAGCAGAAAAACCGGCCGCCGACGCCATTTCCCCCACTGAGCTCGGGCTTGCTAGATCCAGTTGCATCGCCAACGCGACGGGAATCTGATCCCGCGGCACGTGCTCGATATTGTGTCTCGTCTTTCGCAAGTCCCGCCAGTCGTGGTTCTTGGTTACGAGAAGCAGAGTTCCGCCGGGCCGTAACAAGGTGAAGCACTTTCGAACGAAAGCGGGTTTGTCCGACATGTACTCGAAAGCGCGGGACGAGATGATCGTATCATAGGATTCGTTTTTCTGAACAACCTCGAGAAAATCGCCGCACACGTATCGCGCCTTTCCTACATACAGTCCTTCATTCCAATTCGAGAGCGTGGTGCGCGCTTGTGCGAGCATCTCTTCGGAGATGTCCAGAAGAACGGCAGTTCTGGCGTTTTTCAGATACAATGTGGTCCACACCGCGGGTCCCGATCCTATCTCGAGAACGTCGCCAAGATGAGAAACGTGCGTTAGGCCAAACTGGATTCCCAATTCCGTCTGGCGGTAGTGCCTTCGCTTGATTTCAGAATCACCCCACCGCTGATACATATACTGTCCATCGAGATGCTTCATCAGCCGATTGTAGTGGCCTGCAATATCGCTTGGTGGAGGGAGCTTGCTGGTCATGTCTTTGCGGCTGAGGCGCGAAAAGCTAGGCGGCCGGCGCCGCAGCGGTCGCAAACGGACGACGGATTAACTGCCTGACGAATGCCTTCTCGTCGATGTCCAGTATGCGACTGTAAATAAACCATGCTAGGGAAATGAAAAGAGTAAAGCTAAGGGCGATGGAAAGGGTAAGGTTCAAACCATCGGCGAAAAACCGCACGCCCCAGATGACCGCGAGCGCGGCACCGAGCGCGGCGACTTTCGACCATGGATAATCAACGTGGTACTTGGCCTGAGCGAGCATGTACACAGGTACGAAGCGAACTGTATAAGCCGCCGCAGTGGCCCACGCCGCGCCAAACATGCCATAACGAGGAATTAGCATCGTGTTGAGCGTCAGTGCGGTGAGCACGCCAATCACCGCAGACCAGCCGTAAAGATTCGTCGCGTTTTTCAGATATAAGCCGAGGTTACAGTAGCCTGTCCATTGCTGAATTATTGTCACTATGAGGAGGAGCGGGACAAGCCTGTACGCCGGTAGAAAGGATGGCGCTGCCATTATCTCAAGCACATCCTTGACGAATAGAACAATAGCCGCTGACCCGATGAACATTGCCAGATTGAGGTAAAGAAACGCGCGGCGATAAATGGCAGGCGCGTCGAGCTGGTTGGCGATTGCGAACCGCCGCGGTTCCCAGATCTGACTGAAAGGAGCCGCCGCAAATGCACTGAGAAGGAAACTGAATTTATACGCCAGGGAATAGATTCCTACAGCACTGGGCCCGCTGTATTGATTCAAAAAATACCGATCTGAGAAGGTGAGGATGAAACTCCCGACTGTCCACACGGCGATTGGCGTCCCAAACCGCACAAGACTCCTGAATCTTTCGATTGAGAAATGGACTCCCAGACGTCGAAACATATAGATCCCGAGCCCGAATGACATTGCGGCCGTCGAAATAAGGTTGCCGAGCAATACGCCGCGTATGCCAAGCCGACGACCGACCACCAGCCAGATCGTCAGTGACAGCGTCACGATCAGTTTTGCCACGTTCACTGTGACAAACATTCGCGACCGCTCCTCCACTTGAATAAGCATCAGTGCGAGAGTGCAAACGCTTTGAAAGAAGTAAATAACGAAGAAAAGACGAAAAAAGAGGGAAGTGACTTTGGCCCCGAACAGAAGGTGGGTCAAACTCGGCGATGCCGCGAAACCCATAATTGCAACAACGAGGGCGAGGCCCGTTGTGCCCAAAGCCACAGTGCTCATCAATTCGCGGCGCGCCAAATCATCGTGTATCTCGGCATAGTGCTTGAAGACCCCGGCCGCCAGAGACACGCCAGCGAGCATGCCGATGACATCAATAGTCGTGCTGAGGAGCTCAAGGACTCCATAGTCTGCAGTCGTGAGATACCGCGTGTAGATCGGGAGCATGATAAAGCTGACTAACTTGCTCGCGACGATTCCTACGCCGTACACGGCCGTATGTCTGCCGATAGTACGTAGCTCGCTCGTCATTGCGGATTTCCTGTGCTCATCGCGCCGTCGTTACCATCAGTCGTAGGGTCACCGCCGCGTAACCAAATCCCCTTTTTGGCGACGGTGGGCAACGAGACAATTTTCATAAAGTTCGTCGTATGACTTTACCTGGGCTTCAACGGTAAACCGCTCGCGAACGGACTCGCGCGCAGCGATACCCAGCTTGCGACGGCCCTCCGGATTAGCGCGAAGATCCGCGATCGCGACTGCTATGGCGTCGGCCGACTCGTTTTCCACGAGGACCCCTGTAACACCATCACATACGATCTCCTCCGGGCCGCCGCATTTGGTGGCCACGACGGGAAGTCCCGCCGCCATCGCTTCCACCACTGCGAGTGAGAACCCCTCACTGCGTGAGCTCAGTACATATAGATCGAGCGCAGCCAGAATCTTCTCCACGTCCGTTCGGAAACCCGTAAGAACTACGTCCTGGGAAAGGCAAAGCGTTCTTCGCAGCTCCACGAGCTCATCGCCGCGGCCGTCCGAGAGATCGCCAACGATGACGAAGCGACAGCCCGGTGACCTGGTCTTGAGAAGCGCAGCAGCCCTCAGCAGAATGTCGAATCCCTTTGCGTCGAGGCCGTTTGTCCGGATGGGGTTGCCAACCGCGCCAATCAGAAATGCATCCTCGGGGATACCGAGTTCCGCCCGCATTCCTCGCGGTCGACTGAGTAAGAACCGGTTCATCTCAATACCGTTGGGTATTACGGCCGTGCGTTCTGGTCTCAATCGAAGGGAGTTGAGGAAGAAATGGCGCAGGCGCTCTGAAACGAAAATGAGCTTTTGCAGACCGTTATTCAGAATGGAAGTCTTTACAAGTTGAAACCGCTCAGACGGCGAAAGATCAACCTCTCCGTGCAGGGTGCCAATCGCCGGTACCTTGCACAGAATGGAAAGGAGGCCGGCTCGCACAGCCGAACCAAGAAGGTGGGCTTGAATGAGGGTCACGTTTTCCCGTCGCACGAGCGCGTACATTCTCGCGAGATAGCCAAGGTCAAAAGAGCGCTCTTCCGGAATGACAAGAGGATCGACCCCAGCCGCGACAAGTTGCCCATATAACCATCCTTTGTCAGGGACCACGGCGATGCTCCGCCAGCGCGTGGGGTCCAGGTTGCAGACGATGTTCAGGAAAACAGTCTCCGCCCCACCCACCTCGCCGCTCTCGATTATGTGAAGAACAGTGTTCAACGAACTCCCGAAGCATTCCAGAAATCGCGGAGCTGTCGCCGCTCCAGTGTTGGCTTGAACCACTTTTGGCCGGAAGCGCTCCGCGCAGCATTATTGAGCGCGACGGTCATCCCGAAGTTGATCCAGAAGAAAGGATAGTAGAGAACTGTTACAAAAAAGCCGCTCGCCATGAACCCGACCAGGGCGCCGTCGAGGCCGTGCGCCATATAGAACATAAATCGCCCGCGCTCTCCGAGTCCCTGCGCAAGCTTGCGGGTGCTTCGGTTCAAGACGAAGGTGCATCCTATCAATGCCAGAAAGGCGGCCAGACCCGTGTAGCCCAACTCTGCCCCGGCTTCGATGAAGATATTATGCGGGAGGGCTCGAACTCCGTAATTGATTTCGTGGTATTGCGGCCAATTTCCGTAACCGATACCAAGAATCGGATAGTTTTCCATGATCTCGAGACCGTGCTTCCAATAGGTCGTGCGATTGATGGACGTTTTGTCCTGCCCCATCTGTTCGAAGCGGATTTTCTCTTCCGGCGGTGTGATCGCATAGACAAGTCCGGCGAGGACGATCGTGGCCATAACGGCTCGGAATCTGTGGCGCGTCTTCATCAGAATCCACAGTACGACTGCCGCCAATCCGACAAGCGCTCCGCGTGACGAGGACCCCACGATGCCGGACACAGCCGTTCCGGCCATCCCCCAGGCAAGCCAGCGCATCCACCGAGGCCAGTTATCGCGCAACGCAAGGATGAACGCGACGACCAAGGGGATGAAAATGCACATTTGGATGCCGAATTCGCCCGAGTTCTCGAAGAAGCCGGGGGCGCCCGTCGTGCCCCAATCGCGATATACGAAGCCGTCCTGAGCCCAGGATCTCGTTGCAAAATTTGACATCTTGAAGCTGTACAGCAGAAATGAAAGCGTGAACACGAGGAACCGGCCCTCTGTGTCCACTGCGTTGGCGATAAGGAGATAGATGACAACCCAGGAGAAGTAGTCCGTGATCCTGCTGTAAGACGCCGCTGGCTCAAATGCCGTGACTGACGAAAGCAGGACGACGACGGAGAAAACTGCTAGTAAGAGGTCAGGAGTTCGGAAGCGGAATCGTCGCTGTTCAAGGACGAATGCGAAAAGCGCCAGAACTATCGCAATGCGCGCGTAGGGCGGGCCCAGAATACGCTCGTAGATTTGTTGCGGTCGGACGTATTCGAAGAACAGGTACATCAAGACAAACCAGAAGGATAGCGGTTGTCGCTTCATGAATTGCCAGATCACGGAGGGCCGGAGCGACCCAAGCCGTGAGCCGCTGGATTCAGACCGATAGTCTGGCTCGCGGGTCGGAACCGTGCGAAGCGCGTTAAGACGCAGGACTGTACGTGCGCCAAAGTCCGTCAGCCGCTTAGCTCCTGGGCGCTGCATCACGCCAGGTACCCTTCGAACGGGCCGTTCCTTACCATCCATGGACGAGGAGCTATTATCATCCTTTAATGTTATGATCGCCCCAGTACCGCGCTAGCCTTTGAATTCGGCCGGCCCGTTGAGACCGCTCGGACTAGGGCGCATATTTCGGCCATCCGATAGGAGATTAATTAAGTCGGTGGTCGCCCGTTTGATAACACACGCGCCTCGAATCGCTGGACACAGCGTCGCTCGGCATCTTGAGCCAGTCTTGGCGGAAGTCTCCATCATCTGCGAGTGTTGGTTGCTATTGACATCCCACGACGACTTATATCCGCGGTATCAGCTTTTCGGCGCATACGGCGCAAACGTATGCGAAATCTCCCCCATGCTTCCCCGCGCGGTTATTTTCTAACATCGACATGGCCACGACGTTACAGTCAAAACACTTCCCGCGACTCCTGAAGTTGCTGGTTTGTCCATATGATCGCGGACCCTTGAAGGGTGATGTGGCGAGCGGGCTAACGTGCAGTATCTGTAGCCGCACGTTCCCAACTGTCAACGGGCTCTTGAATTTTTTGGCGTATGAGGAATCGTTAAAGGACTTGACCTACGACCTTCCGCACCATCCGGTTGCTTCGGTGGGTCCCAAGAACCGGTTTCTAACGACGCTTCGCCGACTGCCGATCTATCATCGGCTTCTGTTGACGTCCGACTATTTCAGCTTTACGCTCGAGCGCTATCTCTATAAAGCGATAAAGAGACGCAAAGCGGTACTGGATGTCGGCTGCCGGGAGGGAACGAATTTACTTTACTGCGGCCGGCTAAACGAAGTGTGCATCGGCATTGACATCGATTACAAATCGGCTTACTACGCCCAGCAGATGTCATCCCTCAACGCGTTTGGGCTACTCGCCTCCGGAACGCGCCTACCATTTGCCGATGCATCATTCGATCTGGTGATCTGCTGCGACGTGATTGAACACGTGGAGGAATATCCCTTGCTTGTTAAGGAGCTGGGTCGGGTAACCCAGCGGAAAGGGGAACTAGTCCTCTCCACCCCCGACGGAGACGTTCGGCCGAAACCTGCGCCGTATCATGTCAAACACTTTCAGCACGCCGAGCTGGAGGCGCTGCTCAAACCCGAATTCCAGCACCTGAATGTACGTTCCATCGTTAGAAATTCTGCGACGCATCAGCGTTTTTGGAAGTTCCAGGATCGCTTTCCCGACCAACATTTCGTAAGCATTCTCTTAAATCTTTGGAGTAATTTGCGATACTATATTTCGGGTTATGCGCGCGAAGACAGCTTTCACCGCAAAGACGTGACGGATTCTACATTCTTTGTCAGGGCTTTCAAAGGCTGATCAGCGTGGCGCAGGTTTAGCGCGATGCCATTTAGCCTGCGTCGTCAGTCTTTCTTACGTTCAGGAGCAAGTAAGTAGCTGCTGAGGCCCTCGTTCCACGGTGCCAGGCGCTTGGCATCGCTCGGCATTGCATATGTTGATTCCGGACTATTGGAACGGGCGACGATGTCCCTTGTCCAGGGTCTTCCGCGCTGCAGGGAGTGCGACCGCAAAATCGCGTTAAGTTTTTCTGTCGAGCGAAGAAATGACACATTCTCTGCTCCCCATTCTCGTGGGCGCAGGTCGCGATTCAGCAGCTCTTCAATCGCGCCCTCCAGCTTTTCTTCCTTCACCAAGAGGCCCGTTTCCGGCCGCACGTTCTTTATTATTCCCCCAACATGGTTGGCGAGCACGATTACTGGAACGTTGCAGAAGATACTTTCTGCAATCGCGCGATTGCTGCCTTCCTTCAGGCTGAGAAGAACCGAGACTCGTGCTCTGCAAGTGAGATCCATAACCTTTTCATAGGGAATGTCCTCAACGATTGTCAGCTGCTCTCGTACTTTGAAATGGTCAGCCAAGGCCAGAACTTCGGCCACCGACGTCCCGGTCCACGAACTACCGATCAACAGGACTCTGTAGCGACGCTTCGCCTGACGCAGCATCCGAAACAAAACGTGGTGTCGCTTCCAGCTTCCCCAGTGTGAATTCATCACAATGTCGAACTCTTTCCGGTTGTTCAGGTAGGGCTCCGCGACGCGGGGGTCGACCCAGTCGCATGGGCCCAGATCTACCGGTATGAGGTTCGAGTGGAGGCGCTTGAGAAAAGCGTAATCATCTTGCTGGGCAGCGAGAACGAAGACGTCCTCCTCAAACTGCGTGAACCGCAGAAACGCCTCGTCGCAGTAGCCGGACCACGAGGGCTCGACGACAATCGTAAAGTCTTTAGCGAGTCTGCGCACATCCATCGTCGCGAACACCAACGAAAGCATCTCACTGAACATCACGAATAAAACGCCCCGCTCTCCGTCGGTTCCGGGCTCTTTCAGCACAGAAATGCGTTTGCCGAAATGGCGTGACACATCCTGGTGTTGCCCGACTCGTTCTGCCCGGTAGGCGACGTCTCGATTGGCGAAGACGTAGGGTTCCACCATCCGTCTTACGAGAGGCACGCGCGCCGATCTATGCACCTGAGAGAGGAGAGAGACTGCTTTCCGGCGGAGACCTACGGTTGCGCAAAGCGCTCCCAAAGCACCGAGGGGTATTAAGCCTGCGTGAACAAAGAAGTTATTTTCTAAAATCCGCTTTTGCATCAAGTACAACTTCGTTTTAGCAGCCATGCGTTAGGGGCCTGTTGAATTCTGCATGAACAGCCCCTTGATCGTGCGCAGGAATTCGTACAGCCTTGGATAGTTGCTCAGCCAGTCTCGCAATTGTCTGATTTTGCTCCGTCGATTTTTCTCCTGTACGAGAGCCAGTCTTTGCTCGACTTTTCTGAAGTAATGCTCTCGATCGATCCCAAATGGTTCAAGCTTTGGGAAGTAGGCTTCGACCGCTCCGTTCAGCAGAATCGCGTACACGCAGTGCGGTAGCACGAGACTCGCGAACTGGACGGACTCATTGGCCAGGAAGTTTTCCGCCCTCTTTATGGCGCGGAATACGAGGTCGGCATCGTGGAAGACGATGATGCCATCACGATCTGCGATGTTTCTACAAACCTGAAAGTCACTGTAGGCTGCCCGGTCAGTATGCTCTCCGTCGATAAAGCAGATCTTGGGCTTGTTCTCGAACTGGCTTGGGTCTAGTTCGGTTGCATCGCAATCGAAGGTCAACACCTTGCCTGGGAAGCCTGCCGGGAACGCCCGAGCCAGATTATCCAACATCGTCTGGCTCGAATTCTCGGACTTTTTGTACGAAAACAACCTTCCGCGCTCGTCCGGCCAAAAAACGGGGCGTCTATCGATCGAATAGATGCGTGTGCAGGCGGGGTCGGCGAAATATGGCTGCAGGCTGCCACCCATATATGAGCCAATCTCCAGGTACGTATAGTCTCCCGCGCTTCTGACACAATCCTGAAGGCGCAGCAAAGATCGCTTATCATCGTCGGTCGACTCGGAATGGATCGCCGAGAAGAGAGTTGTGTCTAGAGCCTGAATGCGCGCTGGGGCGTTGCGCAGTTCCTGTGGCTTCAAGGGTTCCGACGGCACCCGGCGAAATCTCATACTAGAATGCCCGAGTAGCGCAAAGGTTTCGGTAGTGTGGTAGCATTTGATCCCCGATTACTTCCCAGTCATACCTTTCCTCAGCCGTCCGACGCGCCTCCGCTCCTAATCGGCGTCTTAGCTCGTCATCGGCGAGCACGGCTTCAACGCCAGCGGCGAAAGCCTCTGCCGAGTTCCGCACCAGAATGTTCTCACCGTCACGCGCTTCGAGCCCTTCGCATCCTACGGCAGTACTGACTACCGCCTTACCCATTGCCCAGGCATCGAGGATCTTCAGGCGAGTTCCCCCTCCAGCCCGCAGCGGTGCAACATAGCACGCAGCGCGTTGGACCGCAGGTCGGATATCCTCTAGATAGCCAGTGAGATGAACTCCGTAACGGTCCGCATATTCAAGCTTCACCGCATCAGGAGCACGGCCAACCCAAGTCACTGGGGCGTTGATGCCTCGGGCCCTGAGACGCGGCAGGACCTCTAAGCAGAAGTGTTCCATTGCGTCGCGATTGGGCTGCCAAGTGTATCCGCCAACGAAGACGATCCCTTCTACCGGGGTGTCGGTGGGCTGGAATGTCTGCGTGTCGACACCGTTTGGAACTACGACGAAACGGGCCGAAGGTGCAATTTCCTTGAACACGTCCCGATCCACGTCCGAGACTGCAATGTTCAGCGACATTGCAGGACACCATCGGCGTTCCTCCATCTCGGTCAAGCGAGCTTGCAACATGATGTATCGCCTTGCCAACCCCCGTGTGGTTGCCGCGCGCCTGCGGAGCAGCGCAGACTCAACATTGTGGTGGACGCATACGATGGGTTTACCCGCCAGCATTGGTAGGTACCGGGCCAAATCCAGGCTATCCATGTGAACTAGATCGAAATTCCCATGCCGCCGGATTTCTCTAACTCGGTTCCCGAACTCAGAGGAATCATACGCCCAGACAGTGTACGCTCTCCCGCCTAGCAAGCTTCGTAGGTGATCGACGATGAGCCTTGCCCGACTGTGCTCCTGCGGAATCGGGAAAGCTTCTATGTGAGCGAGATGCTGGAGCCCGGCCACGCTGCGCCGGACGCTGGCTGCAGTCGGCCGCTCAGCTGCCCGATAAAAGCACAGTGCTGTAACGTCGTATTCGCGGGAGAGAAGACGTAGCACGTTGTACGTTCGCGCGAGCACGCCCGCGTTCGGAGGATAGGGCAACGTGTGGCAAAGGAACAGCAGTCGCCGTTTCCGTTGCGCCAGAGAACGCGTGGGAGCCGCCGTATTTTCCGTCGGAATCTCGACTACGGGTCTGGTCACTGCGGATTACTCCTTGTCCACGAGAGCCCCGATGCAGGTCCCCAGCGAGCACCACTAACCACTGGAGACAGCTTGAGCGGTCGCATTCGGCGCTCGTTAATGCAACCACCGCTGCTGCCACGCCTGAAACATGAGAACTGCCCACACTGCGAGCGCGGGCTCGTCATCGCCATTCTTGAGCCGATCCCAGCTCGGACGCGTGCCCGCTAGGTCGAGGAATTGTCCGCCCTCGGACGATCTGCTAGAGAGAATATCTTCCGCCCAACTGCGGAGCGGACCGCGGAGCCACGATCCAATGGGGACCGAAAAGCCCACCTTTGGGCGATCCACGAGGTCGCGTTTGACAAGACCATAAACGACCTGTCGGAGTAACCACTTGCCCTTTCCCTCTCTAATCTTTTGGTTCGCCTTGAGCCGCCATCCGAACTCCACGACGCGGTGATCGAGGAGCGGCACGCGAGCTTCCAGGCTTACCGCCATGCTGGAACGGTCGAGTTTGGCGAGAAGATCGTCGGCCAGATAGGTTTGCTGGTCTAACAACATCATTCTATCCAAGAGAGGAAGCTTACGGCTCTTCGAGAGTTCCTCCTCCAGCCTGGAGACTGACTCAGACGAGCCGCCCAGCAGATGCGCCGGATCCTGCCACGCGGAAAGCAGGGATCGATACATTTTGTCTTCCCCGTCTTGGCGGAGCAGATTTCCGAGCTTCCGAATCTTAGTCCCCGCCAAGCGCGTAGCGGGGAGATTGGGCATTGCTCCGATAGCCGCGCGGTATGTCCTGTCCCAAGCGCTTGTGCTCGCCCCCCCTAGAGCGAAACCCGCTGCTTGTCGAAGGGCCCTCGGAACGTGGGCCAACGCACCGATGATCCTCTCCCCCTGAACGTAACGCTGATAACCTCCGAACACCTCGTCCCCGCCGTCGCCGGACAGAGCGACAGTCACCTCCTGGCGGGCAAGCTTACAAACGAGATAAGTCGGGATTTGAGAGGGATCAGCCAAGGGCTCGTCGAACAGGTCGGGAAGGTGGGGAATTACTGCGAGCGCCTCAGCGCTGCTGACTGCCATTTCCGTGTGATCGGTGCCAAGAGAGCGCGCAACGCGCAATGCGTGAATTGACTCATCGTGCTCGCTTTCCGGAAATGCGATCGAAAATGTGCGTATTGGTCGAACCGCATTGACCTGCATTAAAGCGGCGACAACCGAGGAGTCAATTCCACCAGACAGGAGCGCACCTAGCGGCACGTCCGCGCGCATTTGGATGCCAACCGCGTCGGATAGCAATGTGGTGAGCTCTTCCACAGCTTCAGCATCTGATCCATCGAAGATGTTCTGTGCCCCGCTTCGATACGCATCTTCGAGCGACCAATAGCTAACGGAGTCCGGAAGGGATTCAGCTACGCTATCGATGCTAAGGATGTGTCCCGGAAGGAGCTTCCGTGCGTACCGGTAGATTGTCTTCGGCGCCGGGACGTAAAGATAGCGGAGGTAGGCGGCAAGGGCATCTTCGTCGAGCGTGCCGTCGAACTCAGGCCCCGCTACCAGCGCCTTTAATTCCGACCCAAAAGTCAGGGTTCCCGGACGAGAATAGTAAAAGAGTGGTTTGATGCCGAGTCGATCGCGGACGAGCGAAAGGCGTTGTTGCTTCGCGTCCCAGACGGCGATCGCAAACATCCCGTTGAACTTCTTTACCGAATCTTTGATGCCCCACCGCTCGAACGCGGCGCAAATCACTTCGGTGTCCGAGTGGCCTCGAAAGTTAGACCCTTCCGCCTTCAGGACATCGCGGATCTGAGGGTAGTTATAGATCTCACCGTTGAATACCAGCGTGTAACGACCGGAAACTGACCGCATCGGCTGATGACCCTGTGGGGAAAGGTCGATGATTGCCAGCCGTCGGAATCCGAATGCGACACCGGCGGCGGGCTCAGTCCAGCAGCCCTGATCATCGGGCCCTCGATGAACGATTGGGGCACTCATTCTCTCCACGATCTGCGCGAGGTCCTCTGTGCGCAGAGACGCAGTGGTCATGATACCGGTGAATCCACACATGGTTGAGAGAAATTACCCGCGTCATTCCGACGTCGTGAGCGACGTCCTCGTAGCGCGGTGGGAGTCGGATATTGATGTACACCTTTGCGATCGCAATGCCACGGCAAACACCGACACCGCCGTAGCGGCGGCGTGCCGCTATGGCGTGAGTTGCAACCTAATGGCCGATGCGTTTCCTGGAAAACGCTACGTTGTCCCAGTACCGGTACTCGTCGAAGCTTCCAGCGTCGAGATTGACCTGGGAGCCGACGTCAACCCGCTCGAAGTACACATCGCCAGGTGCGAGGGGCAGGCCATTCCCGCCTGGTAGTGGATTCCCGATCCACGCCGGGTCGCTCCATTTCAGCTGGGTTGCCTCGTAAATCAGGGTGCCATCGAGCCAGACGCGCATTTCGCCGTTGCCTGCGCCGATACTCGTTTCCGGGACCAACTCACTCTCTAACGTATACCACGTCCGTGGGAGAAGCTGTGCAAAAATCACCTGTTGGGTATCCACCTGGAGCCCGCTTTGCGGAACGTACCCAGTGTTGACCCAAAGCTTGCTGCCTTGCAGTCCGATTATAGAGTAGAACGAAGGAGTACTTGCCCCGCCGTATTTTGCGTAATCTTCGTGCGGCTGATAATAGATCAGTTTCCTGCCCCAAAATCCGTTCTGCAGGTCCGCAACGTCCAGATAGAACTCACCGCGAAAGAACATTGGTGATCCCCATTTGAGCGCGTGGTTATACTCGAGGAACCGGTTACGGTCCTGGTTGGTCCCTGCGTAGTGGAAGCGCGCAACCTTGCCGTGTCCGAAGCCCGTCGGATCGGCAACTATATCTTCGTCGGTCGGTTCGAAATGGACGTATTGTCCCCAGGTACCAGCGTCGAAGTTGTTACTCGCCAGATCAGCTACCCCGATCACAGTCGACGTTGACGTATCGGGCATTACGCTGAGGGAAGCGGTTCCCGTGCGGCCACCGACCGTAGCCTGAATGACCGCGACACCTGCCGCTATTGCGGTTACTACTGCTGTGGACGACACGGTCGCAACTGATGAATTTTCTGATACCAATTCAATTGGCGCACTGACAGGCTGGCCATCCGAGGAAGTCGCAACAACAGTTGCCTGTGTGCTCTGGCCCGGTGCAAGCGTTAGCAGAGCGAGTGTCAGTTTGACGGCGGAAACGTCAGAGCCCATTAATATAACCGGTGCGCCAAGAAGAGCTGTTGAATCAACGCAACCGCCAAATGTCGTGAGTAAACCAGCGAACGCCAATGCGAGCGGCGTGTGAAATTTGTTGAAATGGAGCATAGCTCGCTCCCGAGCGGAATGTTCGGCGGCTCGACTGGCATGGCTCGCAGAAACGCGAGCGTTAGCCTCGTAGCTTTGCGTCCCCCTCTTTCGAGAGGTTTGCCTTTATCGGTATTCCCCTTATAGAGAGGAGCACTCCGATGTGTGAGCGAAGGTGCTCACGGCCTTCCACTATTCTGACTGCTGAGCTTCTGGCTCAGTAACTCAGTAAATACCCTCTACAGGGCCTTAACCTGCGGAAGCGGTGGAAGATTGTAACGACATGGGTGGTGTGGGGTCCCGGCGAGCCATTTGTTCACTTGGCCCTCGATCCAGGTTGTTTGCCCCCAATCACGGGTCGCCTGGAGAATCCTTAGCCGAGTACCGCCAACAACGCCTCTATCAAGAGCCCTTGAGAGCGCGCAGAATCCGTATGATCTCGCTCACTTCGTGGGCACGCAAACGAGAGTGAGTCGGCACCGTCACAAGCTCACGAACGAGAGTTTGCGCGCCGGGCAACACACCGTGCGTTGTAACGAGTCGGCCAGCGAGTTGCGGTAGCGCGGCGAGAGACATGGAGTAGCTGGGAGTAATTCCCAGTTGCAGCGCGCGCTGCACATTTGGAAAACTTGCCATTCCCCCTCGGATCCTCACTGGCAGCCTGAGGTAGCCGGCGGTTGGGCAGACACGAGTTGGGATTGGTTTTACTTTGGCAGAACCCTCGACAGCGGCGACCACTGCAGTCGCATTCGACTGCCGCACGCTGCCTTCCTTTCGTGAAGCATCGTACGTCGCCAATAACGTGGCTGCCGCCACTCGAGTCATAGCGCTCACCGGGCGCGGAGGTAGGTACGTCGTTTCGCCAAGCCGTAGTGCCGGAATCGAAACGGGCAACCCGTAGATATCCGGCCGAGCAAGTGCCCATTGAGCGGCGACCCGTATGGCTACACCCACGCCTTGCGAAAATTCCGGTTCCAGAAATCCACCGGTCAAAGAATCACCTGGTGAATCGGAAAGTAGAATCGCTCCGCCGGTGCCCCCAGTCCAACCTTTACCTCTCCCGAAGCTCAGTATCGCGATTTTGCCCAAAGAGCCAAGGCGTTTTCTGTTCCATGAAGCACCGTGTCCCTGCGCCGCGTCCTCGATTAGAACTGCCTCGTATTGCCTGGTGAGATCTGTGAGCGCTTTCCAGTCGACCGGAATACCATAGAGGGGAGCCGCGATTACTACGCGTGCCCCCGCGCGCAACGCCTGCTCGAGCGATCCCAGATCGGGACTCAGTGTGTCGGGATCGAGATCGTACAGACTGACCGGCGCATCGGCTCCAATAGCCGCACTCGCCACGTCGAAACACGAGAACGCCGGGATTGCCACCGGCGCCTTCGCGTCGACACGTTGCCGCGCTTCGCGGATCGCGAGCGTCAGCGCCTGTGTTCCGGATCCGCACAGCACGACACTGCCCGCGTCGTATTCGCGCTTAAGTAAAGTCCCCAACGCCGGCCTCGGATCTTCACCGATGCCGGAGAGCTGGCCGGCGGCGAGGAAGGCCGCCTTTGCGGAGACAGGTGAATATGCGGGGAGCTGGTGTCGAATCACCGAATAGGTCTCGAGGCGCTCTGAGGTCTAATTCGGCACGCTCAGATCGACGGAGTGAAGATAAGCGTGACTCGCGCGTTGCAGGATTCTGCTTCAGTTATTTTCACGGCAACATCCGCGCAAGCACAGGCCCCACTCGGTTCGCGACTACCATCGGCAGGCGCCGCCATGCCGTAACCGCAAGGCGATACAAGGGACGATCCGGAGACGGAACCCCAATGCCTGGCTTTCGCGACCAGGATGCCCAGGGCAATGGAACATCGCTGCCCCCCCATTGTCGTTTGAACTTGTGAGTGCTTCCATCTGGACTGCTTCGGCCAAAGTTGAAGGTTTCGATATCGTGCCCGATCGCGTGTTCCATCAGGCGGCAATAGAGCAGCATGTTCGGCGAAAGGTGATTGAACTCCCGCAGTGACGACGCCCACATCACCTCGATCTCCTTTCGCCAGAGAAGACAACAAGCGCCCGCTGCAGGAACGCCGGCGTTCGTGTAGACCGCCGCGAATAGCACGCGCGATCCGAAAGTGTCTGCCACCCTCTCGAAAAATGCTCTCGGCAGCACCGGCGTCCCCAGATCACGCATGTTGCGCGCGAATACCCGATAGAAGCTATCCACTTGTTCTGCACCGCATCGGAATTCCATACCCTCCTTCACTGGCCGCCGGATCTGCGCGCGCAGCTTCGCACGGAGCGTAGTATTCCAGAGCTCCTCGGCGGATGACGGAAGCCTGAGGTGCACGGAGATCTTTCGATGCAGCGGAGTTACCGGTCCCGGAAGCTCGGAGCGCGAGCGCAACTCCAGTAAGCCGACTCCCGATTGGTCGGCTTCGCTCACGGCGCGTTCGACCAGGCCCCGCCGTGTGTCGCGGTCGCCAAGTGGTCCTCCGTCATTCAGAAATGGAAGCGAGATCAGGTAGTGTCCGAGGATGTTGCGCACACGCACGAGTGGCAGCACTCCGCACCACGTACCGTCGGCGTCAGTCGCCGCCAGGTACAAAGATTCGTGACCCAGGACATCGCGCATGATCTCCTTCCATCCGTACTGGTGACAGAAGGTGCTTTGTGGGTCCGATTCCACGAAGCGATCCCACTTCTGGGGACTCAGAGCGCCGTCGACGAGCCGGAATGTCATTTGACCGGAGGAGTAGGATCGTTCAGCCCCAGCGTCGTGGCAATCGGCTGAAAGCTGAAGGTCGACAGGAGTCTCTCTAGTCGGGGAGTCGTCCGCGCGAGCCCTCCATAGTGCCGCAGCGTGGTCAGGAAAGGGGCGCGAATCCGTGGCTGCCTGGGGTCGAGCTCCCATGGGTGGATGTAAAACGTTCCCTGCGTTCCACGCTGCTCCGCGGAGCGCAACGCGAAGTGAACGAGGTGGTATGGCAGATGGCGAAAGAAGGCGCCACCGGCCGCCGGCACCACGGAGCTGGCGATCTTGAGAGTCGTCAGAGGGATCTCGTGGATTGTTCCTGCCGCGAGCCGTATGCAGTACGGATCGCGCTCGCTGAGGAACGATCTATTTCCCTTGCGGCCGGGGAAAATACTGGAATCGTAGCGGTACCCTTCCTCGAGGAGGATCTCGAAGGCCCATTCGTCTCCGCGCCCTATCGAAAAGTTCGGCGCGCGATAGCCGGCGATGGGTCGGCCGATGACGTCTTCCAGCGACCTCTTGGAGGCCCTGAGTGACTCACGGAATTCCGGCCTTGTCAACGTGGTCACGAGCTTGTGATCGGAGCCGTGCGAGGCGATCTCATGCCCTCGATCTGAAATCTCGCGCACGAGTTCAGGATGACGGTCAGCGATCCATCCCAGAATGAAAAACGTCGCGAACGCGTCATGCTCCGAGAGCATGTCGAGCAGCAACCGCAGGCCGACATCCAGTCGGCTGGGAAGCACGTCCCACTGCGCGCGAGGGATGTGCGGTTCCAGCGCCAGGACCTGGAAATATTCTTCGACATCTACTGTGAAATGGTGGCGCACCCGCTTGCGCGCGATACTCATGTTCGCTTGGATTCAGCTCTCAATGGATTCCAAACCTAACAGTGGTCGCGGCGGATCGGCCATAAAGTTTGTTTGATCGCTCGCCAAGTTCCCAGAAGATCGCTGTCGCCGTCATTCTGCTCGTCATTCTGGCGATCACGCTCAGTCCATTGAGCATCGGCCCTCCGTCGCGGTTCTCCTTCGAGCTAGGAGCGGGCCACCGATGGCTATCCGATGGCATCTTGAATTTCTGCCTCTTCGTTCCACTCGGAGTCGCGCTGGGGTGGAACGCACAATCACCCGCGAAAGCGCTGCTCTTCGGCCTCCTGCTCTCCACCGGCGTAGAAGTGGCGCAGATGTGGATGCCGGGACGAGATCCGTCACTCAGCGATATCATCGCGAATACGACTGGTGCAGCAGTCGGCGCATTGATAGGACTACGCCCCAGAGCCTGGCTGGTTCCCGACACAAGAAGGTCGGTCGCACTCACTGTGCTTGCCGTTGGGGCCACCGTGCTCCTGATGGTCTTGACAGCGGTGCTCTCCGCACCGGAAGGGCCTGTAGTCATCAGTCGCGCTGGCGGTGATCTGATGGTTGAATATCAATCACGCGCAAACGGGGTCGGGCTCGATTCGCTGGGATACTCGCTGCCCCGGGCCTTTCCGGACAGCTCAAACGCAAATCTTGAGTCAGTCTCCGTCCGGCGCGATCGCGCGCGATGGTACGTCAGCGTACGAGGTAAGCGTGCAACGCTGGGCCCGACCGTGGGAAGAGGTTGGGCGTTGCTCGCATACACCGACCCGATTGCGCACCGTTGGGGACAAGTGTTGGATGTCGTGTGGGTGTTCCTGCTCTGTGTCCCGATAGGGTTCTGGGCGCGAAGCCGAGCGGCTTTGGCCGCGGCATGCACGGTCGCTATCGTCCTGTTCTGGCTTCCTGAAATGACTGGCGTGGTATCTACGCCCTTGCTTCAATGGATTGGAGCCGGGCTCGGTTTTGTCGCTGGCGGATCGATCGGCTGGCTATTCCGCCGCCTGTTGAACGGGCCGGACGAAAAGATCTCTCTCAGCGACGGGCAGAGATGATTCGAGCCAGCTCCCGAACGCATCGATCTATGCGATCGTAGCTTTCGTCGAACGCCTCGTCCGGCTGTCCCCAGGGATCCAGAATGGTTCGATCGTTCACCGGGCTAGGGTCCAAGTCTCCGAGCACGAGAATGAATGTGGAAGAGGGGATTCGCGAGCGGATGGCGCGTGCCTGCTGTTGGGACATGACGACTACGAGATCTGCAGCGCCCAGATTCCCCGACGTGATCAGTTCGGAGCGGTGAGCCGAGAGGTCCACGCCAAATCTCGATGCCGCAGCAAGCGCGGAGGAGGGCGACGCGCGGTCTGGGACGATGAATCCCGCCGACCTGACCTTTATTCCACTCGCGATCTCGGCTGGGCAAGAACGCAGGAATGCCAAGGCGGCGAACGGACTCCGGCAGATATTGCCGTAACAGACAAAGAGTATCGAACGCGGCTTGAGGCGCTCGAGCTCGACTTGAGCGGCGCGCCTACGTCGAGCGTGAAGGCGGTGAGCCGGGGCCCGGCGAAGGTCCCGGACCCACGTCCACCGCGCTACGCGAGAAAGCTGCGAAGAGATGCCCTGTTGCATCAATTGATTTGCCGCTTGGTTAGGCAGGTTACCAGCCCAGCCTGCAGAATAGCATGATGGGCACGGTCCGCGCCATGATCCCCAGGTCACGCGACGGGCTCCGCGTGTTCAGATACTCGAGATCATATTCCACTTTGCGACGCACATCATCGACAGAGGTGTCGTAGGCGAGGTTGACCTGCGCCCATCCCGTTATGCCCGGCCGCACACGCTGACGCATGTGATAGTTCGGGATCACTTCGCGCAGCTCGGCGAAGATAGTCGGCCGCTCGGGTCGGGGCCCGACGATGTTCATGTCGCCGGCAAGCACGTTCAATAACTGAGGTAGCTCGTCCAGCCGGGTGTGGCGAAGATGACGACCGAGGCTGGTGACTCGCTTGTCTCGCGGGGTTGCCCACACTTCCTTTTTGTCGCTCTCGGCAGCTTCCACCATCGTCCGGAACTTGTACATCGTGAATGGTCGTCCGCCGAGATCGTTGATCCGGCTATCCTCGTGTGACGGTGCGCTGTTCCAGCGCCGATCGAGGCCGATTCGAGTCTGCTTGTAAAACACAGGTCCTCGACTGGACAACTTGACAGCGACGGCAATGAGAAGGAACAACGGCGCCGCGATAAGAAGACCAAGGCTCGCGACGACGATGTTCAGAGCGCGAGTCGCGCTCTCCTTTTCGAGCGAAGCTTCCGCAGTGGTGCTCTCTCCTTCGTACGACTGGGCTTCGAAGAGAGCGTGGTATACTTGAGGGGCGCTCGTGCGAAAGGTCGCGCGACCTTTTAACCGCCATGGAAGCAGTCGGGTAGTGTGGGCAGAGGTGGTTTCGACGTATTCGGTGTCGGGACCAGTGACTTGAGCGGCTGTCGTCGCCATTGCAAAGATGAATTAGAAAGGGTACGGTTCCGAGGATCAAAACGCGCGGGACATGTGCACTCGTGTTGCGCCATAACGCAACGCAGCACTTATGCTCATCTGTCGTTCAAAGGATGGCTTGGGTACAGTGTTGGTGCGTAACGACTTAGGACTGACCAGGCATGCGTGCTTACTTCCTGATTACTGCAAACTGTGTTGCGCGGCATCGACACTCTCTTGCACGCCATCCACACTTTCCTCTCCGACTGTTCGTGCGCAACGGGGCGCAAGTTGATGGCTGGAGTGAATTGCTGGAGGCGGGTTACTGGCTGATGTGATTTGTCTGGCGATTCGACTTAAGCAAGGCGGATACCATTGCGCGTGCTTGCGCATGCCTGCGGATGCTTTTTCTCATTCTGTGGTTGCGATCAGGTCCGAGATGCCATAAATCAAATTGAGATCATCAGGCGTGTCCCGATCGTGGAAGAACCCGATCGACCTCGCTGATCAATCGCCGAGCGATTGTCGTCCCGAGCGTACTGGCCGCCGCGATACTGGATTCGGCTCCCGGCGTTGCATTGCCCACGGAAGCGCGCACGGGCACGACCACCCTGACTAGCGCCTCTTCGGTGTGACTGTCGAACACGGCGTCCCGAAGCAGATTCCATTTGACCGCGTACTCGCTTGCTACTACGCGACCGCGTCCCTGGTACCAGTAATAAACAACGGCGCGAGCACGGCCGTTCTTGAGAACGTATCTGTTGACTGTATACGTCGCGCCGCCGGCTGTGACAGCTTGTGTCCCTCCAGAGACGACATCCCATCCTGCGCCGGGAAGACAGTTGCGCGGGGAATGTATGGACTTGCCGCCGGTCTGACGATCGTAGTAGGAAACGAGGGTCGTAAAGGCAACGAGCGAATCGCGCAAGTACGCGCGCGCGACGTAATGCGTCATGCCGGCAACGCGACGCTCCTCATCTCCGATCGTCTGATTTCGAGCCTGGTATCCCTCGACAGATGGAAGAACGCCCTCGATGGACGCAGTTAGCGGTATGGCTCGTTGGCCGCGTGCGGCGCCTACCATCGCGGATCCCAAAGCGAGCATGAGCGCGGGAAGGTAGGCCTTCAGCTCAGACGTCACGCGTGCTCCGCCTCATCACGCGACTTTCCACGAGCACGAACCCCAACGCGAGAACTCCGAGCGCCGCGAATGAAACAACAAACAAAACCCATCCCTCGGTTGCGTGCATAAAGCCTTCGCCGAACGCCGGACTCACGAAGTAGACGAGGAAGCCTGTGAGGAACACGCGCACTCCATTGAGGAGGATGGCCACCGGAATGGCCAGAGCCAGGAGGGCTAACCGGGAGATCGTAGAGCGGAGTGTCACAGCGCCCACGAGGACGCCGAGGCTGATGAGCGCAGTGAGAGAGCGCAGGCCACTACATGCCTCGGTCACGAATAACTCGCGTCCGGGGAGTCTAATGATGTTGCCCATCAATTGGACCGGAACATGGCGCGACGAAAGCAGGTTCGCACCGATCCGCGAGGCCTCGAGCTGTAGCGGCAACGCGAGCTGTTGAGTGACTAGCTCCGGGAGAGGTACTGTGAGCACCGCAAGGGTGAATGGAAGCCACCACCAACGCAGTTGCCCAATCCCAAAATTGTAGACAGTGAGGGCAGCGAGCGCCAAGATCGCGGACTCTCGTGTTGCAAACGGCTCGGCGGCGAGGGCCGCGATGTAACGAATCAGTATTGCCCCGAAGAGAACCGCGATTCCGGCGCGGTGATTGGGGCGGGCCGTGTCACGGATGCCGGAATGCCAGGCGAGCCATGCAGCCAGGGGGCCGAGAAGCAATCCATGGCCTGCCTCCGGCAGCTGCCACCAATCCTGGACGAGGAGCAGCAGGGCTTGGGAAAACAGAGCAAGGAATGCAACGGCTGTGGCGAGCGCGGGCGCGCGTCGCTTAATAGCGGAGTACGATGCAGCCGCTCGAAGGGTAGCGTCCGAGATGAGACGACCAGGATAAGCGAACCGCCCGCCAGAAGCCGGTGCGCCCGTTTCCGTTCGGGGAATCCAGGTCATTTATAATTGCGAAGGCTGCGCCTATAGCAATGCGCGGCTAGAAGCTGCGCTAGCTCACAACTATTCGGCTGGGGAGCCGTTCCGACGACGGCGCCATCGCGAGACCGGTCGGCCTAACGCCAGCAATCCTGTTGCGAATAGGGCAAGTGTTGCGGGTTCGGGAGTGGCAGTGGTGCGGCAATCCTCCTCGCAATCTTTGTCCGCGTTGGTGCCGGCGACTGTGCGCGGTCCGTCCGTTCGCGCAGCGATGACCGCGAGACCGATTGCTGTGAAACCGCCCAGGACAATTCCCTTGTCGGCGTTGATGGCCCTGAACAGCACATTGGCCCCGTCGTCCGAAGTCGGAATGGTGGTTACCTCGACTGAGCCGCAGAAGTTCAGAGATAGGCCATTCGCGCAGTCGCTATTGGGGTCCGCCTTCGCCGTGGTCATCGGCACCAGGAGCGCAAGCACCGCCGCTGTGATAATCAGTTTCGTCATGACCAACTTCCCGGACGGTGTGAAGTTCGCTTCCCAACGCGCGCACAGATGGTGGGGAGAGAGCAAGGTTCCACAGCAACGGACGTGCCTATCGAGCGA
>JALYZH010000252.1 GCA_030948945.1 Gemmatimonadota bacterium
CTGTCTGACCCCGCTCCCCTCGATCTCTGTGAGCTGGATCACCGCATCGCCATTCTTGCACAGGTCGCAAACCATCTATACCACCACCTCATCGACTTCGGTGCGAGTCAACTGACCACCCTCCAGCAGCAGCACTTTACTGGCGCGCGCGGCGAGGGACCGGCTATGAGTAACGACGACCATCCCGATCTCGAGGTCATTGACGACCTCGCTCAATAATTCGTGCAGGTTCTCCGCGTTCGAGCGATCCAGATTTCCCGACGGCTCGTCGGCGAGAAGAATTTGCGGATCCATCGCCAGCGCCCGGGCGACCGCTGTCCGCTGCTGCTCTCCCCCCGATAGCTCGCCGGGCCGATGTGTCATGCGAGAGCTGAGTCCGACTCGCGCCAGCAGCTCGGCGGCGCGGCCCCGCGCGACATCCTCCGATCGCCCGCCAATTCGCAACGGCATCATCACATTCTCGAGAGCCGAAAACTCGCGAAGCAGGTGGTGAAACTGGAACACGAATCCCACAGTTCGGTTTCGCAGCTCGCCGAGCTGCGTCTCGTCGCGCCCGTGGATCGGCTCTCCACCGATGACAACGTAGCCGCGCGTGGGTTTGTCCAGCGCGCCAAGGACATGCATGAGAGTGCTCTTGCCGGCACCGCTGGCGCCGACGATCGCTATCATCTCGCCACGCTGAACGGAAAGGTTCACGCCGTTGAGAACGTGGAGGACGTTCCCGTCGCCGCCGATGTACGTCTTGTAGACGTCGTGCGCCTCGAGTACGGCCGTTGTCATTCGTGCCTGATCGCCTCGATCGGAAAGAGTCTCGATGCCTGCACTGATGGATACACCGTAGCGATCGCCGCGATAGCAATGCTGGCGAGGATGATCCACATCACGTCGGTTGGCTGCGTCGAAACCGGCAGGTGGTCGATGAAGTACACCTGCGGATCGAGCTTGATGAACTGGTACCTGTCGAGCGCGAGAGCCGCTCCGAACCCCAAGAGCAGCCCCAGAACGGTACCCACGATTCCTATTACCAGTCCCTGCGCGAAGAATATCCGCCGAATCGACCGTGCCGGCATCCCCATCGCCTTGAGAATGCCGATTTCCTTGGTCTTGTCCGAGACGACCATCGTGAGAGTGCTGACGATGTTGAAGGCAGCCACCAGAACTATGAGGAGAAGGATCACTCCCATCCCGAGCTTCTCGAGCTTGAGCGCCTGGAAGAGAGAATGGTTCTGCTCTTCCCAGTCGACCGTTCGGTAGGGCCACCCAAGAGCGGCCACGAGGCGATTCGCGACCGTTGACGCCTGCCAGCGGTCCGCGGTTTTCACCTCGATACCGGTGACTCCGTCGCCGAGACCGGCTAGCCTCTGTGCTTTATCGAGGGCGACGAACGCGTAGGAGTTGTCGTATTCGTACATTCCCGTCTGGACGATCCCGGTTACCTCGAACGTCTGGACTGTCGGCATGAGTCCACCCGTTACCGGGTTCATCTTGGCACCCCCGGCGGAAAGGACGTTGATGCTGTCGCCCACCCACTTGTTGAACCGGCCTGCGAGTAGCTTTCCCAGCACAACCCCTCGACGTTGTCCGTCAGTGCTGGCAAAGCGAAAATCGCCGTTTGTCGCGTGCGACCTTATGGTCGTGACCTCAGCGACACCCCGCGCCTGTGGTTGCAGCCCAACGATGTACAGGCCGCTGTTGTAGTTGTGCCCTGAGAACATCAGGCCTTCGGTGAGCACGAACGGAGCTGCAGTGACAACGCCTGGCTGCTTGCGCACCTTGTCGAGCACCTTTGGCCAGTCGGTGACTTTCAGGTCCTCGCCATAGCTCAGCACACGGATGTCAGGACTGCCCACGAGAATCTTTTCTCGAAGATCGTGCTGCAACCCGTTCATCACGCCGATGATCACGATCAGCGCGCTCACGCCGACCATCACGCCACCAATCGCGATGATGCTGATCAGCGACAGCAGCTTCGACCCGCGACGGCTCCGCAGGTATCTCGATGCAATCTGTAGCTCTAGCTTGGTCACTCTGGTCTCATGGTCGGAAAAAGGATCACATCTCGAATGTTCGTCGCGCCCGAGAGATACATGAAAAGCCTGTCTATACCTATACCGGCGCCGCCCATCGGCGGCATCCCGTATTCCATGGCGCGCAGATAATCCTCATCTACACCAGAAGCCTCTTCATCGCCCGCGGCCTTTAATTTCGCCTGAGCTTCAAAGCGACGGCGTTGGTCTAGCGGATCGTTCAGCTCGCTGAACGCGTTCGCCATCTCTTTGCCGTTGGCGAACAGCTCGAAGCGCTCGGTAAGGCTGGGGTTCCCCCGCTTGGGTTTTGCCAGCGGCGACAGCTCCACAGGATAGTCGACGACGAAAGTCGGTTCCTGGAGCTTCGACTCCACCAGTGCCTGGAACATTTCGTCCATCAACTTCGGCCTGCTCAAGGACTCCGCATTCTCGACACCCACGCGGTTGGCCAACGCCCGGAGGGCCGCGTCGTTCAGTGCTGGGACGTCCGCGCCAGCCGCTGCATTGAGGGACGGAACCCATTCAATCCGCTTGAACGGCCTGCGGAACTGCGGAACGTTCGCCGCGAGCTCCGATACAGAGCGCACCGCCTCGACAGTCTTCTCGAGCAGCAGCTCGACCAGGTCCATCATCCCGGTGTAGTCCGAGTACGCCTGGTAGAACTCCAGCATCGTGAACTCGGGATTGTGGGTGCGGTCGATTCCCTCGTTGCGGAAATCGTGCCCAATCTCGTAAACCCGTTCCAGCCCGCCGACGACCAGGCGCTTCAGATAGAGCTCGTCGGCGATCCGCAGATAAAGCGGCATGTCGAGCGCGTTGTGAACGGTTGTGAACGGCCGCGCCGCGGCACCTCCGAACAGTGGCTGAAGTATTGGCGTCTCGACCTCCAGAAAATCGCGCTGGTCGAGGAACGCCCGTATCGCGCTGATCATGCGCGACCTGGCGACGAACAGCGCTCGCACTTCGGGATGAACGGCGAGATCTGCGTATCGCTGCCGGTACCTCTGTTCCGGATCGGCGAACCCCGAGTGCCGTACTATCTGCCCGTTGACCTCTTCTTCCTTCCCGAATGGCAGAGGACGCAGCGACTTGGCCAGCAGCTCGACTCTGTCGACGCGAACAGTGACTTCGCCCGTGCGAGTGCGGAAAAGCGGACCATGCACACCGATGATGTCGCCGAGATCGAAGTGGGCGAGCTGCGAATAACTCTGCTCTCCGAGTTGATCCTTCTTGAAATAGAGCTGGATCTTCCCCGTCGCATCGGCGAGATGCGCAAACGTCGTCTTTCCGTGTGATCGCCAGGCGACGACGCGGCCAGCCAGGCTCACATCCGGTCCTTCCGCGGCGTCGCCAAGAAGAGTCTGCGCCTCGGCCGCCGAGTTCTTGCGGTCGAAGGTGTAGGCGTAAGGGGGTACACCAGCAGCCTCAAGAGCCTCCAGTTTCTCTCGGCGAGCCTGGAGGACGAAGTTGAGCTCTTCGCTCACGCCGCCGCCGTCGTCGAACCGCCGCCCTGCTTTAGGTAAGCCTCGATGAATGGATCGATCCCGCCGTCCATAACCTTCTGGACGTCGGGGATCTTGAGCTCGGTGCGGTGGTCGTTGACCATCGTGTACGGCTGAAAAACGTAGCTCCTGATCTGGCTGCCGAAAC
>JALYZH010000254.1 GCA_030948945.1 Gemmatimonadota bacterium
GACAGATCGGCGTGTACGATCCCGCGATCAGGATGTAGATCATCATGTGATCGATGCGCCGGAGATTCTCGACGCCACGCTCGGAGAGCATCAGCGAATGATAGAACGCGCTGGCGCAGTACATCGACACGAGGCTGGCGCCGAAGATCGAGAAGGCGACTATTTGGCGGACGCTGTGGTTCTCCATCGCGATCACTAGCAGGACGATTAGGCCTACTACTGACAGAACTGCGCCGAGTAGGTGGGTCAGGCCGTTGACTGGTTCGCGGAGGTTCGGTCGGAACTTCATGTCAGAAGACTAAGTCAATCGGGGAGCGGGGAAGCTGCGAGCTTGACGATAGGCGTGGGCGCGGGAGTGAGTCTGAAGGCGACACTTTGAGGCTTAATCGCGAGCTGGCATCCACAATACTGAAGCAGGGAGATGCAAGCTTTGTTGCACCAAAGCTGGGAGCTTTTCTGGTGGCGTTTGGGGGCGCGCCGAACGGGGATTCTTCGCAGCGATATGATGTCGGGTGATCACGCCGCTCGCGCCAACCTATTGAGGTGAGCGACTTCAAGAAATTGCTGGTTTGGCAGAAAGCACACGCCCTTGCGTTGCACGCGCACCGAGTCGCAATGGGTATTCGGCGTTCGCACGATCTGGCGCTGCGCAGCCAGATAATTCGGGCCGCGATGTCCATCCCCGCGAATATCGTGGAGGGCAGACGCCAGGAGACGGACAAGGAGTTCGCCCGCTTCCTGCGCATCGCGCTAAACTCCGGCTGCGAGCTCGAGTATCACGTGATCGTAGGCCGCGACCTGGGCATAATCTCTGAAGCCGACTCCGCAGCGTTATTGAGAGAATGCATCGAAGTAAGACGGATGCTACACGGCCTGCTGAACAAAATCAGCACTAACCCACCCCGTTCCGAAGAGCCCTCTCCCAAGACCAAGACCGCGAGTATGAAAGCTCCCGGCTAAGAAGCTGCAAAGCTTGAAGCTCCCTGCTTCAGTATTGTGGATGCCAAATCCCGGGTAAGACTCCGAAGTGTCGCCTTCAGACCCTAAGTGTCGCTCACGATTTAACCACGTAAATTAGACGTTCCCGCCACACCAGGGACTTCTACGTCGGACCTCAGAGAAAACCTCCAGCGCGCGTTAGGCGCGAGTTACACCATCCAGCGCGAGCTGGGCGGGGGAGGGATGTCGCTCGTCTTCGTGGCGCGCGACGAATCGCTCGGGCGCGACGTCGTCATCAAGATCCTGATGCCCGAGCTCGCGGCGACCCTGAACGTCGAGCGATTCACCCGCGAGATCAAGCTGGTCGCGCGGCTGCAGCAGGCCAACATCGTCCCGGTGCTGACCGCGGGCGCGGTCGGGTCGCTCCCGTACTACAGCATGCCCTTCATCGAGGGGCTCTCACTCCGCGAACGGATGCGGAAAACTCCGCCCCTCCGACTCAACGAATCGGTGCGGATACTGGGCGACATCGCTCGTGCTCTTGAGTACGCGCACGCCCACGGAGTAATGCATCGCGACATCAAGCCGGAGAACGTGCTCCTCTCGGGTGGAACGGCGGTTGTCACGGATTTCGGAATCGCCAAAGCGATCGCCGAAGCACAAACGGGACCGCCAATCGACCGAACTCTCACCGCGATCGGGACTTCAGTCGGCACACCGGGTTACATGGCGCCGGAACAGGCTGCGGGCGACCAGGTGGATGAGCGCGCCGACACCTACGCATGGGGCGTCGTCGCCTACGAGCTCCTCGCCGGCGCACATCCATTTCCCGGCAAGAAGACTCCGCAACAATTGATCGCGGCGCACATCGCCGAGAAGCCGCGTCCTATAAGTGAAATCAATCGCAGCGTTCCACCGCCGCTCGCAGCGCTCGTGATGCGCGCGATGGAGAAGCAGCCCGGCGATCGTCCGCAGTCCGCTGAAGAATTGATCAAGGCGCTGGACGATTCCGCGTCGATCGACCTGAAGCCGAAAAGGCGCAGCTTCGCCGCCCTCGGCGTTGGGGCGCTGCTACTCGTCGTCTCGATTGCGCTGCGTGGACAAATCGCCAGCACGTTTCATCGCATCACCGGGACGGACGACGGCGCGCCGACGATTAGCACCCTCGCCGTCCTCCCCTTCGCGAACAACAGCGGTAATGCGCAGGACGAATATTTCTCCGACGGCATGACCGACGAGCTCGCGCGCGCCCTCTCTCGCGTCCCCAGGCTCCGCATCGCATCGCGCACGTCTTCGTACGCGTTCAGGGGGAAGGCTATTCCCGCGCAGCAGATCGCCCGCACCCTCAACGTCGGCGGCCTTGTCGAAGGAACGGTGCGTCGAGCGGGGAATCGTTTGCGCATTACCGCGCAGCTCACCGACGCGAAAACCGGGCTCGTAGTGTGGACGGATGGATTCGAGCGTCCCGCGGACAGCGTGTTCGAGGTCCAGGACGAGCTGACGAAAGCGATCGTGACCGCGCTTACCCCAAAGCTGCGCGGTGAACAGGCCGGTGCCATGGCAGCCGCGAGCCGCGGGACGACTGATCCCGAGGCCTACGACCTCTACCTGCGCGGCCGCTTCGAGTGGAACAAGCGCGACCTCAACTCCATCCAGAACGGAATCAAGGATTTTCAGCGCGCCGTCGCCAGAGATTCGAATTTCGCGCGCGCGTATGGCGCGCTCGCGAGCAGCTACGCCCTGCTGCCGCAATACGGAGGTTATGACAGCTTCCCGATTCGCGAGGCTTTGACCCGCACTCACGAAGCCGCGTCGCGCGCGTTGGCTCTAGACAGTACTCTGGCCGAACCCCACGCCGCATTGGGACTGGCGCTCAACTGCAATTGGCGCTGGGCCGAAGCAGAGCAGGAGTATCTGCACGCGATCGCACTCGATCCGGATTACGCGACAGCGCATCAGTGGTATGCATCGTGGTTGCAGGATGTTGGGCGTCCTGACAGTGCGCTGGCTGAAATGAAGAGGGCGCGGCAGCTCGACCCACTATCACAGATCATTGCCGACAATTTGTGTGAGAGGGCAGCGATAGTCGGCGCATTTCGCCTTGCCGCGACGGCCTGCAAGGAATCGAGGGACGCCCACCTGATTGGCGGCGTTGCGTTCAGTCAAACGGTGCGGGGCCAATACGACTCGGCGGCCGCCGATTGGATGCGCAGTCCCTTCCCGTCCGACGCCGGATTGGCTGCGTACTCGCTGGCGCGCGGCGGACATCGCGCGCAAGCGGTGGCGATGCTCGAGAAGTTCAAGCGGAACGGCGCGAAGGAACCGCTCAATGTATCACTGTCGTATCTGGGGCTTGGCGACAAGGACAGCGCGCTCGTCTGGCTGGATCGCGCGGTCGACCGGCACGAGGAGGGCTTCACCGATCACGTGACGCCTGTCGCAAGCCCATTCCTCGCTCCGCTTCGAGGAGATCCCCGCTTTCAGAAGATCATCGATAAGATGGGACTCGCTGAGTACGCGGCGTCAAAATGAGGATGCCAGATCGCGGCTCAATCCCGACGCCCGTGTAACCACGAGTCAATACTATCCGCCGCGTCCCGCCCCTCTCGAATTGCCCAGACGATGAGCGACGCCCCTCGACGCGCGTCGCCGGCAGCAAAGACTCCAGGTACGCTGGTTCGATGCGCACGATCGGTCGCGACATTCCCTCGAGCGTCAAGATCGACGCCGAGGTCGATAAGCAACCGGTTCTTCACAGGCCCGGTGAATCCCATCGCCAGCAGCACCAGATCCGCCTCGAGCTCGAACCCGGTCCCCGGCATTTGCACGTAGTCGGCGCGCCCGTCGGAGAGCACCTGTCTCTCCAGCCGGACGGCGTGGATGCGCTTTACTCTGCCGTTCTCACCCGAGAACGCAGTGGTGCCGACGCTCCACTCTCTATCAGTGCCCTCTTCGTGCGCGTGACTCGTGCGAAGCTGCATCGGCCACAACGGCCAAGGTGTGCTCTCCGCACGACCAACCGGCGGCTGGGGCAGCAGCTCGAACTGGCTCACGCTCCTCGCTCTCTGGCGGATGCAGGTCCCAGCGCAATCGGAACCTGTGTCACCACCGCCAATGATCACGACACTCCGATTGCGCGCGTCGCTCAGCGCTGCGGGGAAGGGGAGCAAACCCTCGAGCCTTCGATTCTGCGCCGTCAGAAAATCCATGGCGAGATGAATCCCCGCGAGCTCTCGGCCTGGTACATCGAGATCGCGCGCCGTCCCCGCTCCCGTCGACACGCATACGGCGTCGAACTCGGCGCGCAATTGCGCGGCGGTGATGTCCTCGCCAACATCGACACCAGTGCGGAATCGCACTCCTTCCGCCCCGAGCTGGCCAAGACGCAGGTCGAGCACCGACTTCTCCAGCTTGAACTCGGGAATTCCGTAACGAAGCAATCCTCCAACGCGCTCGTTCTTCTCGAACACCACGACATCGTGTCCTGCTCGACACAGCTGCTGCGCGGCGGCCAGTCCTGCCGGCCCGGATCCAATCACCGCGACGCTGAACCCTGTGGATCTCCGCGGCGGCCGCGGCACAACCCAGCCTTCCGTGAAGCCACGGTCGGCGATCGTCTGCTCGATGTGCCGGATGGCAACCGGCTCGTTCACCAAACCGAGCACACACGCCGACTCGCACGGCGCGGGGCACAGTCGGCCCGTAAGCTCGGGAAAATTGTTCGTGGCGTGGAGAGACTCGAGCGCGTCACGCCATTCGCCGCGCTGCACCAGCCCGTTCCATTCGGGGATGATGTTCTGCACCGGACAACCGGAATCGCCCTGGCAGAACGGCACTCCGCAGTCCATGCAGCGCGCCGCCTGAGTGCGCACCGTCTCGTCCGGAGTGGGGCGATAGAATTCGTGCCAATGGCGCACGCGCTCCGCCACCGCCTGGCGCTCGGGCGTCGCTCGGCGAAGTGTGAGAAATCCCTTTGGATCAGCCATGTCGAGCCGTCCTTCTGTCTTCGAGAATGGCTAGTCCCGGCCTCGTCGGGTCCGACCGACGCTGGAGCGATTGCCGATATTCGCGTGGCACCACCGCGACGAAATGCCGCAGCGCCCGCTCCCATTGCCCGAGCTCGCGTTTCGCACGCGCACTGCCGGTGTATCGGGCGTGCTGCTCCACGAGTTGGCGCAGCAGCTCACGCTCTCCTGAGTCAGTCACAGGCGCGAGCTCCACCATACCGGCGTTGCACTGCCGCTCCAGCTCGGCGAACTCGTCGAGCACGAACGCGATCCCGCCGCTCATTCCCGCGGCGAAGTTCCTGCCGGTGCGACCGAGTACGACGACCGTTCCGCCCGTCATGTACTCGCAGCCGTGATCGCCCACTCCCTCCACCACCGCGATCGCTCCACTGTTTCGCACGGCAAAGCGTTCGCCCGCGACACCGGCGAAATACGCTTCACCGGATGTCGCGCCGTAGAGCACCGTGTTGCCAATCAGAACCGTCTGGTCGGGGATGAACTGCGCGGCGCGCGGATGCCGAACGATCAAGCGTCCGCCGGAGAGACCCTTGCCGACATAGTCGTTCGCCTCTCCCTCTAGCTCCAGTGAAAGCCCGCGCGCAGTGAATGCGCCGAAGCTCTGACCAGCGGAGCCGGTGAACTTCAGCGAGATCGTGTCCTCGGGCAGTCCGACGTCGCCGTACCGGCGGGCGATCTCGCCAGAAAGGGTGGCACCTACAGCCCGATCCGCATTGCTGATAGGCAGTTTTGCCTGAACCCGTTCTGCGCTTTCCAGCGCGGGTCGCGCCAGCTCCACGAGCGTCCGGTTGAGAGTTCCCTCTCTCTCGGAAGGATGCGCGCGCGAGCGAACATGCCGGCGCACTACGCTTTCGCCGCTTATGCCAGTTGCAGGTGTCGCGAGATGCAGAAGCGCGGAGAGATCGAGCGTGTTCGCCTTTGCATTATCCGAATGCGGGAGCGGGCGCAGCAGGTCGGTGCGCCCGATCATCTCGTCCATCGTCCGAACCCCGAGTCGCGCCCATCAGCTCGCGCACTTCCTCCGCGACGAAGAAGAAGTAATTCACCACGTGCTCGGGCTGACCGTTGAATCGCGCGCGCAGCTCCGGATCCTGCGTCGCGATTCCGACCGGACACGTGTTGAGATGACACTTCCTCATCATCACGCAGCCTTCGACGATTAGCGGCGCGGTCGCAAACCCGAACTCGTCGGCGCCAAGCAAAGCCGCGACTACGACGTCGCGCCCGGTCTTGAGCTGTCCGTCAGTCTGCAACCGAACCCGCCCCCGCAGTCCGTTGATCACGAGCGTCTGCTGCGTCTCGGCCAGGCCCAGTTCCCACGGACTTCCGGCGCGCATGATGCTCGAGAGTGGCGAAGCACCGGTGCCGCCCGAGTCGCCAGAGATGAGAATGAAGTCCGCGCGCGCCTTTGCCACGCCCGCGGCCACGGTGCCCACTCCCGCCTCAGCGACCAGCTTCACCGAGACGGCTGCTTGCGGGGCGATTGCCTTGAGGTCGTAGATGAGCTGCGCCAGATCTTCGATCGAATAGATGTCGTGATGCGGCGGTGGCGAGATGAGTGTCACGCCCGGCATGGAATGCCGCGTCTTCGCGATGATGGCATCGACCTTGTGTCCCGGGAGCTGGCCTCCTTCGCCCGGCTTGGCTCCCTGCGCGATCTTGATTTGCAGCTCCGTCGCGCTGACGATGTATTCGGCCGTAACTCCGAAGCGCGCCGACGCGACCTGCTTGATGGCGCTGTTGCGGTCCGTGCCGAAGCGCGCCGGATCTTCGCCGCCCTCTCCGCTATTGCTCCGCCCGCCGATGCTGTTCATTGCGATCGCGAGGGTCTCATGTGCCTCTTTGCTCAGCGATCCGAACGACATCGCTCCAGTCATGAATCGCCGCGTGATGTCGGCCGCAGGCTCGACTTCATCCAACGGAACAGGTTCGCGCTCGACGAAATCCAGCAGCCCGCGCAAAGTCGATTGCCGGCGAGTCTCGTCGTTCGCCAGCTGACTGAATTCCTTGAACGTCGTGTAGTTGTCGCCGCGCGTTGCGTGCTGGAGCTTGGCGATCGTCATCGGGTTCCAGTTGTGGTGCTCGCCCTGCATTCGGTACTGGTATTCTCCGCCCGGATCGAGACGGCTGTCGGATGCGTCATCGAAGGCCTGCCGGTGCCGGCGTAGGGTTTCGTCCGCGATCAGCTCCATGCCGATTCCACCCACGCGCGATGGAGTGCCAGCGAAGTGGCGATCGACGAGCGCTGCGCTCAGTCCCACCGCCTCCCACAACTGCGCGCCGCAGTAACTCTGCAGCGTCGAGATCCCCATCTTCGACATGATTTTGAGCAGACCTTTGCCGAGCGCCTTGACGTAGTGCTCCTGCGCCACGGCGCCGTGCGGCTTGTCTCCGGCTGCCTCGGGGCGCGACATAGCGGCGACGGTCTCGAGTGCGAGATATGGATGCACCGCGCTCGCGCCGTAGGCGATGAGCAATGCGAAATGAGAAACCTCTCTCGCTTCTCCGGTCTCTGAAACGAGACTCACGCGCCAGCGCAGTCCTTCGCGAATGAGATGGTGGTGAACCGCAGAGATCGAGAGCGGTGACGGGATTGGAGCCTGGTCCGCGTCCGTTCCACGATCACTGAGAATGAGAATACCACACCCGCCAGCCGCTGCTGCGGAGGCGTCGCGGCACAGGCCATCGACCGCCCGTTCGAGTCCGCGGTTCCCAGCGGCGACGGGGAACAGCGCCGGCAGCGTGATCGCACGCAAAGCAGGATCAGTGACGCCGCGCAACGCGGACATCGCCTGCTCGGTGAGAACCGGCTGGGCGATGCGGAGCTGCTTCGCGTGCTCGGCGGTCTCCTCCAGGAGATTGCACTGCGGCCCAAGGTTCATGGACAGCGACATCACGAGCTGCTCGCGAATCGGGTCGATCGCCGGATTCGTCACCTGCGCGAACATCTGCCGGAAATAGGATGAGAGGATCTGAGGACGCTGGGAGAGAACCGCCAGCGGCGTATCGTTCCCCATGGATCCAGCGGGCTCCTCACCGGAATCCGCCATCGGTCCGAGAACCATTTTCAACTCGTCCGCCGTATACCCAAAAGCGCGCTGCTGAACCTCAAGCGACACGGAGGACTCAACCTCACACCTCGCACCTAATGCCTCGCCCCTCCCACCTGACTCTTCTCGCAGTTGCAGTTCTTTCTGCACGATCAGATCGTCCAGCTCAACCCGCTGCTCAGACACCCAGCGCCGATAAGGCCGCACCGAGGCCAATTCCGTCTTGATCGCCTCGTCGTCGAGTATCCGCCCCTGAGTGGTATTGACCACGAGCATCTTCCCCGGCTCGAGCCTCCCCTTCGCGCGAATGTTGTCGACGGCGAGCGGGAGCGCGCCCGCTTCCGACGAGAGCACGACGAAGTCATCGGCGGTGACGACGTAACGCGCCGGCCGGAGTCCGTTGCGATCGAGCATCGCCGCGATCTGCCGTCCGTCGGTGAACGCCACCGCGGCCGGCCCATCCCACGGCTCCATCAGCGATGCGTGGAATTCGTAGAATGCCCGGCGCTCAGGAGACATCGTCGCGTGGCCTTCCCACGCTTCGGGGATCAGCATCGCCATCGCATGCGCGAGTGGACGTCCCGCGAGCGTCAACAGCTCGAGCACGTTGTCGAGCGAAGCGGAGTCGCTCTGCTCCTCACCGCACACCGGCAGCAGCGCGGCGAGGCGACCGCCGAAGCGCGAAGAAGACATGAGCGTTTCGCGCACGCGCATCCAGCTCAGATTTCCGCGCAGCGTGTTGATCTCGCCGTTGTGGCAAAGAAACCGGTACGGGTGAGCCAGACGCCACGAAGGAAAGGTGTTGGTGGAAAAGCGCGAATGGACCAACGCGATCGCGCTCGCCAGTTCCGGATCACGAAGGTCATCGTAGAACGGGGCCAGCTGATCCGGGCGGAGCATCCCCTTGTAGACCACGGTGCGCGAGGAGAGGCTCGCCACGTAGCAATCGCTGCCGCCAGCCTTCTGGCGTAGCGAGGCTTCGATTCTCCGCCTGATGACATACAGCGTTACTTCGAATTCCGAGTTGGTATCGACCTCGCGTGCGACACCCATCCGCGCCACGAATATCTGGCGCATCACGGGGCGCGCGCTGCGCGTCTCGTCGGACAGCACGGAGTCGTCAACGGGAACGTCACGCCAGCCCAGCACGCAGCATCCCTCCTCGCGCACAGACACTTCGATCATCCGCTCACAGACGAGACGCTCGGCGCCGTCGGAGGGAAGGAACACCATCCCGACTCCATAACTGCCGGCGTCGGGCAAGGAGATTCCGATCGGGTAGCAGACGCGCCGCAGGAAGGTGTGCGGCACCTGGATCAGGATGCCGGCCCCATCGCCGGTGCAGGAATCGGCCGCGACCGCACTGCGGTGCGAGAGATTGCGCAGCAGCTCGAGAGACTTCTCCACCACGTCGCGGGAGCGAACACCGTGAATATGGGCGACGAAGCCGATGCCACAGGCATCGTGCTCGTAAGCCGGATCGTACAATCCCTGCCTTTCCGTCATCGCCTATCCCGGAGCGTTTGCTCCATGGGTGCGTTCTGACATAAAAAAAAGGCCCCGCCGATTTGGAGAGGCCCTTCCGCGCGCGCTACTTCAGCAAACCTGCTATGAATCTGTGCTCGTGCCCGCGTAGGACCTATCCATCGCCTCGATTCTAATCGAGGCAGGATGAATAAGGATTCGATAGTTGGCGGGCGATTGTTTCACGTGACAGTTCTCGAAGGACGTTACTGTGCTTGCGAGCAAGTTAGTCCTTTCGGAGCCTTCGAGGTCAAGAGAAGTTTCACCAAACCATCGATTCCGCGAGCGCAGTTACTTCGAGACCTCGTCGCGACCCCGTGGAAGCGTCAGGATGAACGTCGATCCCGTATCCAACTTGCTCTTGACGGTCAGCTCCGCCCCCATCGCGCGCGCCAGATCCCGGCTTATAGAAAGACCGAGGCCTGTGCCAACAGCTCCGGCAGTCTGTCCACGCGCCAGTTGAACGAAGGGCTCGAAGATCTTATCCAGCTTGTCCCGTGGAATCCCGATGCCGGTATCGGTCACGCGTACCCGCATCCGGTCCTTTTTCATGGTACACGTTACCGTGATCTTGCCCCCCGGCGGGGTAAACTTGATCGCGTTCGACAGAAGATTGAGAAGGATCTGCTGAAGCCGGTCCGGGTCGGTGTACGCCGTATACTTCGGGTCACAGCAATTGTACTCGTAATGCAATTGCTTCAGCTGCAGCTGGGGAGCAACCAGCGCCTCGAGCTGGCCGAGGATTTCGTTCATCGAGACGTTGATGGGGTCGAACTGCACTCTTCCCGCTTCGAGCTTGGCGAAGTTCAGGATGTCGTTGATCAGGGAGAGCAGGTGGTGCTGGCTTCGCTTGATCCGCTCGAGATCCGTACGCTGCATCTCGTTGATCGGGCCGCGGATCTCCCCCGCGAGCAGGTCGGCGTACCCGCCGATGGCGTTCAGTGGCGTTCTCAGCTCGTGGGACATGGCAGCAAGGAACTCCGATTTCGCCCTGTTCGCCTCCTCCGCCTCGCCACGCGCCTTTCGCTCGGCTTCGTAAAGGCGGGCGTTGTCCATCGCGATCGCCGCCCAGCCAGCGATTCCCGAGACGACGCGCTCGGCGCGCTCGTCGAAAACTCCGACGTCGGAGTGTCCGAAGAAGAGTCCTCCAATCACATCTCCGGTGCGCGACGCCACCGGCACCGCGAGATAGCTGTGCACCGGAAGGTGACCCGGCGGCTGGCCGTAGTGCGGTCCCATCTGGCCGTAGCGGGGATCCTTGGTGATGTCGTCGCTCCGCACGATAGCCGTGCCGTAGAACGTCGGAGCAAAGACGGGCGTCGGGCGAGGATGCCCGAAATTTTCGAAGGCCTCGCGCGGAGCGCCGGACAATGTGTAGAGGGTGAGCTTTTCGCCCTGCTTGTCGACCACGTTGTAGAAGAAAGCTCCGAACTGCGCACCGGTGAGATTCGTGGCGGCATCCGTGACCGTTTGCACGATCCGCTCGACATCAAGCTCCGACGCCAGCGCGACGCCGATCTGGTTCAGCGCTTCGAGCTCGGCGCGTGCGGCTTCGGCATCGGCCTGCGCTCGATCCCGGTCCAGCTCCGCCCGCCTGCGCGCCGCCATCATGCTCGCGGCGTTCTGGAGGGCGGCCTGCTGGAGTGATTTCTCCTCGTCGCTATCCAACGTTATCCACCGGCGATCAGATCCGCGGCCATCGCTGTGCCTTCGACTCGCGCGCGAATCTTTGCGAAAGCAGTGTCGCGGCTGGTCGAGGTGTCATCGCTGAAAGGCGCGAAGCCACAGTCATCGGTGGTTCCCAACTGCTCGATCGGTATGTATTTGGACGCCTCGATGACACGGTCGCGAACTGCCTCGGGCTTGTCGATGCACGGGTCTATCGGCGCGACAACCCCGACAAAAACCTGCTGGTCCGGCTTCATGTTGTCCCGGATGATCTTCAGCACCCGCACGCGATCCTTTTCACCGGCGAGGGCAACGCAGAAGGAGCCGACGTTGAGCTCGAACAGCAACGGAAGGAATTCGGCGTAATCGACGTCCGCGCTGTGAGTCGAATCACGATCGCCACCCGGGCATGTGTGCACGCCGATTACCTTGCGCTCCGATTTCGAGAATCTCGCCAGGCCGAGATTGTTCAACTCGACGAAGGTGGCGAGAAGCTCTCCGGAAGGGTCGAGCTTCATCGCCAGGCGCGCTTCGGTGAAGTCGATCTGCACCTTGGCCGCGCCCCTGGTGAGGCAGCCGCGAATCTCCTTTTCGTGCTCGCTCAAC
>JALYZH010000237.1 GCA_030948945.1 Gemmatimonadota bacterium
GGTTGGCAACCGAGTCGATGGCGAGGTCGAGAAGGGGATGCTTGCTCGGATAGATCGCGTGCTTATTGAGCGTGATCGAGAGCTCGACGAGAAAATCGGCGAGCTCGCGCGATAACGTCGCGACCGCAGCCCGCGGCGCGGGGGCCGCCGGCCCAGATGGTGGCGTTGTCTGAGTTGGGGTGGTCATGTTCGAGGCGTAAGCATCGAGGCTAATTTTTTTACATGTCTGGTGACACATACTCGACGCGCTGGCGGGTGCTCGCGTTACTCGGAATCTCCGAGCTGTTGGGCATGTCGCTCTGGTTCGCCGCGAGCGCCGTCTCTCCCCAGCTCAGAGACATTTGGCGACTGACTCCCGCCGAAGCCGGCTGGCTCACGACGATAGTTCAGCTCGGCTTCGTGTGCGGTACCGCAGTCATCGCGGTGCTGAACGTCGCGGATCTCGTCCCGGCGGGTCGACTTTTCAGTTTGTCGGCGCTCCTTGGCGCCGGCGCAAACGCCGCGATCCTGGTGGCGCCGGGGTACGGCTACGCCCTGTTGGCGCGCTTTCTAACGGGATTCTTTCTGGCGGGCGTCTATCCGCCAGCGATGAAGATGATCTCCACCTGGTTCCGGGCGGAGCGCGGGCTTGCTATTGGGGTGATTGTGGGGGCACTGACGGTTGGCAAGGCAACGCCGTACCTCGTTCGCGCCATTCCACACGTGGGACTGCGCCCTGTCGTATTGACCGCCAGCGCTGGCGCGCTCCTGGGAGGCGTCCTCGTTGCCGCGTGGTACCGCGAAGGCCCATTCCCGTTCACTTCGCGCCCATTTTCCTGGAGCCACGTCGGTGACATCGTGCAGGTACGGGAGTGGCGCCTGGCGACTACCAGCTACCTGGGGCACATGTTCGAGCTCTACGCGTTCTGGACGTGGATCCCGGCGTTTCTCGCCGCCAGCGTAGCCGCCGGCGCGGGAGGCAGATTCCGCGCGCCCAGGTTTATCTCGCTTCTCGCGTTCACGACGATCGCGATCGGCGGCTTCGGCTCGGTGTGGGGCGGACTGTTTGCCGACAAGCGGGGAAGGGAACGGCTCGTTACGATTTCCCTGCTCATGAGCGGGAGCTGCTGTCTTCTCAGCGGGCTTCTGTTCGGTGGACCGCTCTGGGTACTCGGTGCCCTGGCAATGACCTGGGGTTTCTTCGTGATCGCCGACAGCGCCCAATTCAGCGCACTGGTGACAGAATCCGTCCCCACCCATGCGGTGGGGACCGCCCTCACGGTGCAAACCTCGCTCGGATTCCTGCTCACGATGCTTCCGATGCAAATCGTCCCGATAATCGCCCAACGTGCGGGATGGCGCTGGGGCTTCGTGATCCTTGCGCTTGGACCCGTCGCGGGCATCGCCGCTATCAGAAAGCTTGCCGCAGCGCGGCGATCAGCGATCGCGACCGCTAACTTGTCGCTCTCGAGCTAAACTTTCTTACCGGAAATCTGTCATGGCCATGCTGAAAGACTTCAAGGACTTCCTGCTCAAGCAGAACATCGTAGCGTTGGCGATCGCGGTTGTCGTTGGCACCGCGCTCAACACCCTGATCAAAGCGTTGGTGGACGATTTCATCATGCCGATCGTGGTGGCAATCGGTCCTGGGGGTGATTGGCAGAAGGCGACATGGAGCGTCGGCTCAGTAAAGTTCGGCGTCGGCGATTTCCTCGCTGCATTCATCAGTTTCCTGATCATCGGGCTGGTGGCATGGCGGATCTCGAAGATCTTCGTCAAGCAGGCTGCGGAAGCTCCCAAGAAAACCTGCCCGTTCTGTCGGATGCCGATGGATCCAGCCGCAACCAGATGCCCGCATTGCACCAGCCAGCTCGTCCCCGCTTAACGGGGGTCCTTCAGGCGTAGCCGAGGGCGCCGCGCACCTCTGAAAACAGGGTCTCGCTCGTAAACGGCTTCTGTAGGTACGGCGTGACCTTGGCGGTCTCCTTGTCGGGGAAAATTTCTTCCTTCGGGTAGCCTGACATGAAAAGAACTCGCATGCTGGGACTGAGCTCTTTCAACTCCTCGACCATTCCGCGTCCGCCGAGGTTGGGCATTGCGACGTCGGTTAGGACGAGATCGATCTCACCTACGTGTCCGGCGGCAATCCGGAGCGCAATTGCTCCGTCCGCGGCTTCGAGCACTCGGTAACCCTTCTGCGAGAGGATCTTCTTGGCGAGACTGCGCACCGCGGCCTCGTCCTCGACCAGCAGTATCGTCTCCGCCGAGCGAGGTGATTTCTCCGCGACTGCCCGTGACTTCGATGGGGTGACCGTGGAATTTCTGGTCATTGTCCTCTCAGCGACCCTCGGGTCGAAAGCTTCGAGTCTCGAGGATGCCAGCAGTTGGCGAGCAAGGATGGAGGCACGCCTGGATGCGCGCTGAATCTCCTCCAGCTCCTCCGCGCTCTCGGGATTCTCCCCAGTGGATTCGAGCAGAAACTCAGTGTTGATCTGAATGACCGTTAGAAGATTGTTCAGCTCGTGCGCGACGAAGCTCGCAGTTTTGTTTGCTTCCTCCAGCGCGACTGCCCGAGAGTCAATCGCGCCTGCGGCTTTCTGTAGCTTCTGGCCGCCTGAGCGGCGGGTGGATTTTTTCAGAGCCTTTGCCTCCATCCTGGTGGAACGTCAACGTGCTGCAAAAGCTAACGCTTCAACGCGAGCCCGCGGCAGAAAACCTTTGCGTACATCTATCTCATCGTCGGTATATTCACCTATGCCACCAGCGCTCAGAAGCGGCGACTTCAAGGCGATGATCGAGAACGCTCCAGAGGCGATCATCGTTTATGATTTCGAGACTTTCCTCTATCTGAACCCATTCGCGGCAAAGAAGCTTGGTAGCGAAGCAAGTTCGTTGATCGGCCACCCGATCATGAACTTCGTGCACGAGGACTCGAGAGCGCTGGTAATAGAGCGGCTTCGTCAGCTTGCACATTCGGGCGAAGCAGGACCTCCAATAGACGTTCGATTCGTCTCGCTGACCGGCGAGGTCATTCCCGCCGAAGTGATGTCCGTTCCGATCACATTCGACGGCAAGCCGGCAGTCTTTGGATTGATTCGCGACATCACTAGACGCACGGAAACCGAGCGCGCTCTGCGGGAAAGCGAGGAGCGATTCGGCAACGCCTTTCGGTACTCACCGCACGGCATGGCTTTCGTCGGTCTCGACGGCCGGTGGTTGCGGGCGAACAGGTCGCTCTGCGAAATGTTGGGGTACTCCGAGAGCGAGCTGCTCGAGCTCAGTATTCAGGCCGTCACCCATCCGGATGACGTAACGGAAGATCTGGCACACCTTGGACGACTGGTTTCAGGTGAGATCAGCAGCTACAACCGGGTCAAACGCTACCACCGCAAGGACGGTCTGCTGATCTGGGTGTCGGTCGCGGTGTCGGCCGTGCACAACGGCACGGGTGAGCCGATTTATTTCATCGGGCAGGTGCAGGACATCACCGTCCAGCGGGAGATGGAGCAGCGAAGTCTTCAGGCAGAACGACTGGCGGGAATTGCGGAAGCGACCCGAGCAGTCTCTCATGAGATGAACAACTTGCTCACCGCTCTGACGATGAACGCCGAGCTGCTGGCGAGTGATGCAACCGCTGAAGAAATCCCGGAGGTCGCTGCCGAGATTCTTTCCGCGTCCAGTCGAATCGCCGCGATCGTGCAGCGACTCCGACAGGTCACCGACCTGAAATCGGTCGATTACTTGGGCGACAAGAAGATGCTGGACCTCTCGACGCCGTCATCCAAGCACTCGACGGGGTGACTGAAGCCTTTTCGGCGCTCAGGCGTTTCGTAATCTCCGCCCGCTCGTAATAGAAGTGTGGGTACCATGGGAGCCCTCGCCAGGCAGGACGAAGCTCGAGTTGCGTACAGGGTCGAGCAAGGGACGGTAGTCTGTCTCGGTTCCCCTGAGAACGTGCGCCGATCGGCGCAGGTCGTCGTCCGCCACGTTCGCGCAAATCGCAGCGAATGAACCACTTCCAGTATATCAAGCGAGCTTTTCGTGAGGCATAAGTCTCGCGCTAGATGAGGTCTGCTGAATGACGACGAACGGCCAAATGCAGCCCACTGAACCTGTGGGCGCGGTGACTGGTCTTGAGGCGGTTGGCGAGATTCCAGACACTGCGTTCCGCGACGCCATCCCCAAACTCCCGCGTGGAGAAGAGGTAATCACGCGCGTGTTCGCGGTCGTTGCGTGGCTCTACGGCCTCTACTGGATCACGTGGCGCTGGAGCTCGTCGCTGAACCATGGCGCGCTGATCTTCTCCATCATCCTCATCGTCGCCGAGACGTATGGCCTGATCAACTCGTTCTTCCTGATCGCGACGGTCTGGAAGCTGAAATACCGCGACTCGCCCCCGGCCCCGAAAGGCCTGAACGTCGATGTTTTCATCACAAACTATGACGAGCCGCTGGAGGTCCTGAGGCGAACGGCGATCGGCGCGCGCGCAATCAAGTATCCCCACCGGACATACATGCTGGACGATGGGAAGCGCGATGAAGTGAAAGCCATGGCCGACGCGCTGGGAATCGGCTACATCCGGCGGGAAGGGAACGAGCATGCCAAAGCGGGCAATCTGAATCACGCCCTCAAGGTCACCGACGGCGAATTCATTCTCCAGCTCGACGCGGACCATGTTCCGCTCCCCAACATCCTCGATCGCCTCCTCGGCTATTTCGGGGACGAGGGCGTCGCGTTCGTCCAGTCACCGCAGGATTTCTACAACACGGATTCATTTACCCACGTCGTAAATGAAGAAGGACGGAGTCTGTGGGAGGAAAACCGCATCTTCTTCTCGCTGCTCCAACCGGGAAAGGACAGATGGAATGCGGCCTTTTTCTGCGGAAGCTGCGGAGTTCTGCGAAGGAAGGCCTTCGACGAAATCGGCGGCTTTTCCACCAAGACAGTTACCGAGGACATGGAGACGTCCATTGTCCTTCACGGGCGAGGCTGGAGATCGGTCTATCACGGCGAAACGCTGGCCTACGGACTGGCGCCGTCGTCGGCATTCGCGTATCACGTGCAGCGACTTCGCTGGGGTCAGGGCTCGATGCAGATTCTGCGCAAGCTGAACCCGCTCTTCTATCCCGGGCTCACAATTCCGCAGCGGCTGGCCTATCTGTCTTCGACGGCGACATACCTCGACGGAGTCCAGAAGCTGATTTTCTACCTGGCTCCTGTGGTTTTCTTCCTGACGGGATGGCTTCCAGTGAACGTGACGAACGCGCAGCTGGTTACCCGGCTGATACCGTACGTGCTTCTCACCATCATCTCGTTCGAGATGCTGTCGCGCGGAACGGGATGGATTCTGATCTCCGAGCGCTACAACATGGCGAAGTTTTGGACGTACATTCGGGCCTGCAGCGGATTCTTCGCCAAGAAGCCGCTCAAGTTCAATGTGACGCCGAAGGGAACCGGAGAGGTCCCGTTCGAGACTTACGCGCCGCAGCTATTTCTGGTGATTATCTCGGTGGCGTCCGTGATCTGGGCGACGATCGCATTCCATTTCGGATGGGTCGATTATCACGCACCCGGCTGGTCGTCGCTGGCGTTCTGGCTGAATGGCTTCTGGATCGCCTGGAACATCTACTTCGCGGGATTCGTGGTGTTGCAAAGCCGCTCCTCGCGTCAGCAGCGCATTGATC
>JALYZH010000240.1 GCA_030948945.1 Gemmatimonadota bacterium
CGTGGCGTGGTGGATTGCCGATCACTTACCGCTTTGGGCCCGGTCCCGCGAAAGTGCATTTACGCGTGAAATCTGACTGGAGCCTCAAGACGCTCTATGACGTCATCGCAAAATTGCCGGGCACCACTGAAGCAGATCAGTGGATTGTCCGCGGCAACCATCACGATGCATGGGTGAACGGCGCCGAAGATCCCATTTCGGGTCTCGTCGCAGAGCTGGAGGAGGCACGTGCTCTGGGCGCATTGTACCGGCAGGGATGGCGCCCGAAGCGCACGATCATCTACGCCGCCTGGGATGGCGAAGAGCCTGGACTTCTGGGCTCCACCGAATGGGCCGAGGCACACGCTGACGAGCTCAAGGCACACGCCGTCGCCTATCTGAATAGCGATACGAATAGCAGAGGATACCTTGGCGTCGAGGGTTCGCACTCGCTCGAGAAATTCATCAATGGCGTTGCCCTGGATGTCGAAGACCCTGAATCGGGCGTGAGCTCCTGGAAGCGGATTCAGGCCTCGAGAATTCTTAATGGCACTCCCGAGAGCCGACGCGATGCGCGAGATCGCGAAGATCTTCGCATCGGTGCGCTTGGCTCAGGCTCCGACTACTCATCGTTCATCGATCATCTCGGCGTACCCTCGCTCAATCTCGGGTACGGCGGCGAAGATGAGGGTGGCATCTATCACTCGATCTATGACGATTTCTACTGGTACACGCACTTCAGCGACACGGCGTTCGTCTACGGGCGCGCGCTTGCGCAGGCTGCTGGTATTTCGGTTCTTCGCCTGGCGAATGCCGATCTCCTCCCATTTGCATTCACCAATCTCGCTGAGACCGTTCAGGGTTACGTAAAGGACCTCCAGTCCCTGCGCGACCGCCGCGCGGATCAGATTGCCGAGCGCAACAAGCAGATCGAGGAAGGGGTGTTCAAGTTCACGAGCGATCCACGTGAGCCGGTGACCGCACCACGACACCAGCAGCCCGCGCCGCAACTCAACTTCGCACCACTGTTGAATGCACTCGACTCGTTGAGCCACGCTGCATCTCGCTACGATCGTGCGTACACTAGCGCAGTGAGTGAAGGCCATCCCGGTGTGGCGAAGAGCGTGAATCAGAGACTGCTGCAGGCCGAGCGCGCCCTCACTTCAACCGACGGACTGAAGAACAGGTCGTGGTATGTCCACATGATTTACGCGCCGGGTTTTTACACCGGTTACGGAGCGAAGACCATACCGGGAGTTCGCGAAGCAATCGAACAGGGGCAGTGGCAGGATGCTGATAGGGAAATCGGGCGCGCTGCGGCGGCGTTGGAGCGCGAGGCAACGCTGATTAGTGGAATAGCAACGACTTTGGCTGGTGGAACCTGATCACACGTTGATCCGATGCAAAAAGCGGCCGTCTGGGGTAGACGCCGCTTTTCATTCACAGCTGATCGTGAGTGGCTAGGGACGGAATCGAACCGCCGACACGCGGATTTTCAGTCCGCTGCTCTACCAACTGAGCTACCTAGCCTTACCAGGGCTCTCGCCCGGAATGAACAATTAAAACCCGTCCGTCTCTCTAATCAACGGCCTGGAAAGAACTATCTCGTGGCCGCCGGAGCTTTTCCGTACACTGCCGTGATGATGGATTTCACCCCACCGCGAACGTTGAAGTCGCCGATGACGCGCATCCACTTGGGCTTGGAGCTCGCGACGAGATCGTCCAGAATTCGGTTGACTGCGCGCTCGTAGAAGATCCCGTCATTCCGGTAGCTCCACAGATAGAGCTTGAGGCTCTTGAGCTCGAGGCATTTTGCTGCCGGGATGTAAGTGATGCGAATCGTCCCGAAGTCGGGCGCGCCTCCCTTCAGTAGCGCGAGTTCTTCGGCGTCGCTCTCGATCCCGCCCAGCGGACAAAGGGATGTGAACTCCGCGCAATCCATGTGGATCTCGTAGTCACGGTCCGCATATGGATTGTCGAACGTCTCGAGGAGCTCTGGTCTTGGCATCCACGAACAATGCACCGATCACCGGCGTGGATCAATCCGGGGGAATTACTCGTCGCGCAGCTTTCGCGACATCTCCTCGAGCAATCGTAGTTCGTCTCTCGTGAGGCTGGCGATGCCCTGCTGCGAGATCTTGTCCAGCACGCTGTTCACCCTCGCCGCGTGCTCCTTCGGCGACTCCTGTCTGGGCACGTGCTGAAGAGGCTTGCTCTCGCGCAGAACCACCGCGTTGCTCCGCGCTACTACTTCGTCGACGCCACGTGTCTGATCGCGCATAGGTGATCGATTGCGCGGTACTGCTCGCGGCATATCCTCCGATTCTTCTGGAACCGAGGAAACCCAACCTCTGACCCGAGTGAGGCCACCGAGCGAAGACAGCTTGAGGAATATCCAGCCGAACGCCATCCCACCTACGTGCGCCGTCCAATCGATTCCAGAGCTGGGTGATAGCGCGAAGATCACGTTCATCCCGATCATTGCGGCGATCAGCCAACGCGACTTCATCGGGATCACACCGAAGAGGTAGACCTCTTCATCAGGCCAGTACAGCGCGTAGGCGACAAGGACGCCGCTGATCGCACCCGATGCGCCGATCACCGCGGAATGCTGCGCGAATATCAGATGCGCTATCGCGCCGCCGAGTCCGGACCATAGATAGAACTGGACGAAGCTGCGGGTGCCCCAGACCTGCTCGAGCCTGGGACCGAACATCCAGAGTGTGAACATGTTGAACGCGAGATGCGCAACCCACGCGTGCACGAACATGTACGTAAGGACCGTCCACCAGGCACTCGGGAATCGGGCCGGATCCAATGCGAGCGCCGAGTAGATGGAATCCCGTCCGAACAGCGTGAGCTGCAGGAAATAGACGCCGATGTTCAATGCCAGCAGCCACTGAACAGCGCGCGTCATGCGCGGAGATTCTGATGCCTCGTACAGCTCGCTCATACGGACCTGCTACTAAGGGACTACATCCTAAGACACAGGGGGCGCCGAAGGGTTCCTGGGAACCCTTTAGTCGAGGGCGAGCTTTACTATGCGCTCGCACAGCTCGGGGAAGCTGATTCCCATCGCTGCCGCCCCCTGTGGTATCAGACTCAGTTCGGTCATCCCGGGCAACGTGTTTGCCTCGAGACAATAGAACTCGCCTTCGGTCGTCAGCCTGAAATCTATGCGGGCGCATCCTCCCAGCTTCAGTGCCTTGAATGCCGCCAGAGCTTGCTGCTGGACTCTCTCTGTGGCCTCGCGCGAGATCTTTGCCGGGAATTCTTCAGTCGCCATGCCCGGAGTGTACTTGCATTCATAGTCATAGATTTCGTGCTTCGGGATGATCTCGCCTACTGGTAGCGCAATGTTCCCCAGAACGCCCACGGTCAGCTCTCGACCAGGCACGAAGCGCTCGATGATCACCTCATCATCGTACTTGCTTGCTTCCGCGACAGCTCCGGCCAGATCTTCTCGCTTCTTCACCACCGAGAGACCTACCGTCGATCCTTCCTTCGACGGCTTCACAACCACGGGCAATCCCAGCATTCCCTCCACCTGCTCGATCGAAGCCGGTGCCATCAGCCAGTCAGCCGTTTTCACATCCGCGGCGCGAAAGAGTTTTTTCGAGAGATCCTTGTCCATGGCCAGCGCGCTCGAGAGGTGCCCACTGCCTGTGTACTTCACGTGAGCCATGTCCAGCAGCGCCTGGATCGTACCATCCTCGCCTTGACCGCCATGAAGCCCGAGGAAAACGACGTCCGCCTCCTTGATCTCCTTCATCGACGTCAGATTCGGCAGAAACGTTCCTTCGGCGAACTTCGAAAGTGATTCGAGAGTGGGGGGCTTGGTGCCGACCTTCCCCGTGCTCAGATCGCGCTCTTCGGCGTCGCTGATTACTCCGCCCGCCGGATCGAGAGCAGTGATTTTGTGCCCGCGAGTGCGTAGCGCCTGCACGATTCGAATTCCCGATGCAAGAGAGACGTTTCGTTCGGACGACGTCCCGCCCATGAGTACGGTGATCTTCATTACTCTGGTTTTCCTTTTTTTAGCGGGACATCATGAAGTGCAGCATGTCGGATCGCGTGACGATTCCCTGTACGACCCCGTGTTCCTGCACCAGCACCGCTGGGTTCGATTTCGAGAGCAGCTTGACCACGCTGTCTACCGGCTGATCCGACGCCACCATCGGAAATGGTGAGTCCATTATCTCGCTGACGGTCGTATCCAGCAGCTTCGGATTCTCCAGGCTCT
>JALYZH010000302.1 GCA_030948945.1 Gemmatimonadota bacterium
TCAAGTGCCATCCCGATCGCGACTGCCTCTCCATGGAGGAGCGAGTAGCCGCTAACCAGCTCGACGGCGTGGCCAATTGTATGGCCAAAATTCAGAAGTTGTCTAAGGCCTTCCTCCCGTTCGTCACTCGAAACGATGTCGGCCTTGATCTCAATACTACGGACGATGAGCGAAAGCATGCTGTCACTCTTCGACCCCCCCATAGACAACAGCTCAGGAGCGCTGCTGGCGACGGCATTAAGATAAGGCTCGTCCGCGATTACGCCATGCTTGAGTGCCTCTGCAAATCCCGCACGCAACTCTCTAAGTGGAAGAGTGGCAAGGACTTGAGGGTCCACAAGCACAGCTGCTGGCGGATGAAAAGATCCTACCAGATTCTTGCCGGCGGGGGTGTCGACGGCAGTCTTTCCGCCGATCGACGCGTCGATCATCGCCAGCAAAGTGGTGGGCACCTGAATGACTGGAATTCCGCGCATAAAAGTGGCGGCGACGAACCCGGCGAGATCGCCAACGACACCGCCGCCCAGCGCGATGACAGCGGTGTCCCGGCCATAGCCTTTGGCGAGCATCTCGTCGGTGAGGCGACCCCAGGTTTCCCGCGTTTTATTGGACTCGCCGGCGGGGATGCTGAGTATGTCTATCGAGCTCGAGTCGAACTGGCTGACGATCGCCTTCGCGTAGAGCGGCCCGACGTTGGAGTCGGTGATGAGGGCGTAGCGGTGCGCCGGAGCCAGCTCGCTAGCGAGGACTCCGACCCCGGATAAAAGACCCGGAGCGACGCGAATCGCCGATGCGCCGAGCTGGATCTCGCGCGCATTTCCGCGCACGGAACGAGCTACCAGGTTACTTCACCGGCCCCGGCGTGGACGTTCGCCACACGCGCGAGCATGAAAAGAAGATCGGAGAGGCGATTGAGGTAGATGACGACCATTCCGGGTATCTCGACCTCGCGCTGAAGGTGGACCACCCTCCTCTCGGCGCGACGGCAAACCGTGCGGGCAACGTGAAGAACAGCGCCCTTTCTGCTTCCACCTGGAACTATGAAGGCCTTGAGTGGCTCCAGCCCCTTCTCGCACTGGTCGATGGCGTGCTCGAGGTCCCGGATCCGCTGGTCGTCGATGTTCGCCTTGGCGAGGTGGCCGTGCATCTTCTCGAGGTCGGGAGTGGCGAGCAGAGCCCCGATGCTGAAGAGATCTCGCTGCATTGGAACGAGCACTTCATCGATGCGTGGCATCGGTTCGATCGCGCGAGCCATCCCAAGAACTGCATTGAGCTCATCGACGTCGCCGTAGGCCTCGACGCGCGGGTCGTCTTTCTGGACCCTCCCGCCGCCGAAGAGGCCTGTGTCGCCAGAGTCGCCGGTTTTCGTGTAAATCTTCATGGGCAGGAAATCTACGCTGATCCGTGGATTTGGAATGCCACTCGATCGGGCGCGACCATCTATAATGAGTCAGATCTAATAGAGATTGCCGATGCGCATCCCGGACGACGAAGACATGCTCGACATCGAATTTCCCCTCGGCGACGGAACGGCCGAGACAGGGGCGAGCGTGTATTGTCCGTACTGCAACGAAACAGTGGAGATCACCATTGATCCCAGTGGGGGATCAGCTCAGGAGTACGTCGAGGACTGCGAGGTCTGCTGCCAGCCATGGGCTGTAACTGTCCAGTACCGGGAAGACGGGAGCGCGGCGGTCAGTGTGGCGCCGCTGGACGAGTAAGGCACTGCAACTGACGCTGAAACTTCAACTGAACGGGTGCGAGCGGTCAGTAGCATAGTGACGAGGGGCCAGTTCACCGCGCCCTCCACTCCGGTTCCAGAATCGAGTAAACGACGAGCGTCTCGTAGCGATCCCATTTGATCGCCCAATCACGCTCCACCCCCTCCTGCTGCATCCCGAGCTTCTGCATGACTTGTCCCGAGGCGGGATTGCGCACGAAGTGGCGCGCCTCGATCCGGTGCAGTCCGAGGAGCTCGAAGCCGAAGTCGAGGAGTCGTTGGCTCGCCTCGGTGGCGTAACCGTTGTTCCAACGGTCGGGCGCGATCCAGTATCCGAGCTCGGCCCGTCGGTGCTCGCGCTTGATCATGAGGCTGATCGCTCCGACGAGCTTGCCGGTCTTTGTTTCGACTACTGCAAAGGTGGCGTTGGTGCCATCGGCCCATGCGGGCGGGTGGCTTTCGATCCACGCCCTCGCGGCTCCCATCGGATAGGGATGAGGAATGTTGAGTGTGGTGTCGGCAACCTCGCGCATGCTCGCGAGCCGCTCGACGTCCCACGCATCATCCAGAGCGAACGGGCGGAGCGTCAGGCGCCCAGTGGTCAGCGTGGGTTGGTCTTGCACGTGGAAAAGTTTAACACGGATGCTTCGGATCGGAGCGGATGCCTCGGATCGACTCCACGTAGCCATAATGCGATTCGGAGCGATCCGAAGCATCAGTTCAAAATCCGAAGCATCAGTGTTCTATATATTTCAGACAACAGATGACTCACCCGATCACCGACATCACGATCATCGGCGGAGGCCCGACCGGGCTGTTCGCCTCTTTTTATACGGGCATGCGCGGCGCCACGGCACAAATCGTCGACGCCCTGCCCGAACTCGGCGGACAGCTCACCGCTCTCTATCCCGAGAAATACATCTTCGATGTGGGCGGGTTCACCAAGATTCTGGCTAAGGATCTGGTGAAAGCGCTGCGCGAGCAGGCGGACCAGTTCCACTTCAAGTCGCATCTCAATCAGAACGTCACCGCGCTCGAGCGGGCCGACGATCATTTCGTGCTCGTCACCGAAACGGACCGATTCCCGACCCGCTCGATCGTCATCGCCGCTGGCATTGGCGCTTTCTCGCCGAGGCGTCTCCCACAGGCGTGCGCTGATCCATGGTATGGACGCGGCATCTTCGACCGGGTGTCCGATCCGGACGAGTTCAAGGGTCAGAGCATCGTGATCATCGGCGGAGGGGACTCCGCGTTCGATTGGGCGCAACAGCTTCGGGATCGGGCGAAGGCGGTGACTCTCGTACATCGCAGCGACAAGTATCGGGCGCACGGCGCGACCGTGGCCGACGTGCAGGCCGCCGCAACAGCGGGACGCACGACGCTCTTGCCCTTCCACGAGCTGCACGACGTGCTTTCGCAGGGCGAGCGGCTCACTGGCGTCACCCTTCGTGATGTCAAGGCAAAGACGACGCTGGACATCGATGCCGATGCAATTCTTCCCATGCTCGGGTTTCACAGCGACATCGGCGCGCTGGCCGAATGGGGATTGAACTGCGAGAAGGACGAGATCGTGGTGAACAGCCTGATGGAAACGGGGCGCGAGGGGATTTACGCGGCAGGAGACATCACGACCTACCCGGGAAAACTAAAGCTGATCGCAACGGGATTCGGCGAGGCAGCGACCGCGGTGAATCAGGCGGTGCACTGGATTTATCCCGAGAAGAAAGTGAATCCGGGACACAGCTCCAACATGGCGATTTTCGGGCAGAAGGACGACTAGGTCGGCTCGTCCAGGGCGCCGGTAGGCTGGATGGTGCGCCGCCGCTCTTCTCCCGAAACGCGGACGCAAAGAATCCAGG
>JALYZH010000311.1 GCA_030948945.1 Gemmatimonadota bacterium
CCGCGGGCGCGCCCGCTCCATTCTCGGATTCACGCTACGGGTCCGCCATACGCGAAGCGGAATCCGACCATCGCGAGATCCATCGTCAGCTTCTCAACATGCCACCGGACGAGCGCGAGCAGATTCCCGAAGTAGCGACTTCCGCCGATGCTGTTTTTAGAAGAGTCCAGCAGCTGGCGCTTTCGCTCTCTGACATTGACCGAGGCGCGGGACGCGAGTCGCCGGAGGCGGTAGAGAAGGAGATCTCCACCCTCGAGTCGCAAGCGAATCCTCTCGACTACAACGGGAGCGAGGATCGCGTGCGTCGGCTGGCGATCCTCCGTCGCCAACGACGCGCGCTCGCGGAAGTCGCCCGCAAGAAAAAGGAGTCGCAGCAGAAGCTGGACAACTGCCGGCAGCTGTTGAGGTCGATGCGTTTGGAGCTCGTGCGCTTCCGCACCGGCGGCCTCAACGCGCAGCCCACCGGGCTTACGATGGTAACGCAGCAGGCACAGAGCGTCGTGAGGGAGATGGGCTATCTGTCCGACGCTAACGCAGAGCTGAACGCTCTCTGATTCTCCCGCGCTCCGCCACAATCGCGCTCTTGTCGATCTCGCTCGCCTGCCAGCACGAGCGGGACGCGACGGCGCAGTCCGCATCTTCCAGCCCACGGCTAGTCGCGAGCTCGTCGACATCGCCGGCCGTCGATACAGCCCGACGCAGTGTCGTGCACGTCCCGACTCCGGATACGCTTCGTGGGTTGTACGTGAATCGGTGGGCTGCACTGGGGAGAAAGCTCACAGATCTCATCGGCGTAGCCAAAAGAACGGAAGTAAATGCGCTCGTGATCGATGTTAAGGATGATCGCGGGTTTCTCCTCTATCCCTCCGACGTTCCCCTGGCTCGAGAGATCGGCGCCGATACCGCCGACGGCCACTCGTTGTCGCGCCGGAAGGTCAGGGCAATTCTCGATTCTATGGCCGCGCACAACATCTATCCGATCGCGCGCATCGTGGTTGTCAAGGATCCGCTCCTCGCGCACAATAAGCTCGATCTCGCGATCAAGCGAAAATCGGATCTGAAGCCTTGGCTCGACAAGAACGGCAATCCATGGCTGGACCCGCATCAGCGTGCAGTGTGGCAGTACGCCGCTGACATCGCGCGTGAGGCGTATGATCTGGGGTTCAGCGAAGTGCAATTCGACTATGTGCGCTTTCCCGACGAGAAGAGACTGGTCTCGGAAACGGTGTTCCCCTTGGCAAAGAGCCACTCGCGCGCGCAGGTGATTCGCGAGCAGCTGGGATTTCTGCGCAGCGTCCTCAAGCCGCGCGGAATTCCGCTGACGGCCGATGTGTTTGGATTGACGGCAACCGACACGACCGACATGGGTATCGGACAGAAGTGGGAGATGTTCGTCGATCAGGTGGACGTGGTGCTGCCGATGGTTTATCCGTCACACTTTGCTCGTGGCACCTACAAGATCCGGAACCCGAATGCGCACCCATACGCGACGATCGACCGGGTCTTAAAGGATGTGCTCGCCAGAACCGGCTCGGTTCCGAATGCCGCCAAGATCATTCCCTGGTACCAGGACTTCACGCTCGGCCCGCCTCATTACTACGCCGCGGAAATCCGCGCCCAGAAAAAGGCCGGATACGACAACGGGTTCCAAAGCTGGATACTTTGGAACCCGAAGAGCAACTATACGATCGCGGCGCTCGAGCCGCGGCATTAGCTGAAGGCTTAGCTGGTGCCGTTCTTGCGCGCTTCCATCCGATCCCGCATCGCTTTCAGATTACCGTCGAAGACTTTCTGCTGATCGGCGGTGAGCAGGGCCCGGATCTCGGCGGCCTGCTTCTCCTGCAGACCCATCATCTTCGCGCGTGAGGCTTCGTCGGGAGAACCACCGGTAGCTTGAGCCGCTTTGCGGAGCTCCATCTGCTGCGGCAAGTACTTCTCGCGGATCGTCTTGATCTGCGTTTTCTGTGCGTCCGTGAGGGTGATGTCCTTTAGGAGCATTCCACCCATTCCCTGACCGCGACGATCGCCCTGACCCTGCGGCTCGGGCTGTCCCTGTGCGGCAGCGACCGATGCCATACCAGCGCAAAGGACAACAGCCAGCGTGGCGATGCGAATAGCCTTCATCCTTCTCTCCTGGAGTTTTGTCTTGTGGACGGCACTGCGCCGTCCCGAAAGGTACTACTCCGAAGACGGCGAAAAGGTTGACGTCAGTTCTTGGGGACGGAACTCGAATACCCCCCGATCCAGACGCCGAAGAACGCAGAATCTAAGTGCTGAAGTGACAGACACTTAGCCTCCAACCCCTAGCGCCCGCCCGAAAATCTGCTATTCTTCCCCGCGCTGTCGGCGGCTCATGCGACTGCCGGCTTCGAAGGCCTGTTCCCTCCACGTGTTGAGCGCTGCTTGTGACTGCACCCGGGACTGCCGCCGAGTTACCCCCGACTATAACAAGTACACCTGCTCCCGAGCCGCTCTCCTTCCCGGTGAGCTGGCTGCTCGAGCACGCGTCGGCTCCGATCCGGTATCGCGCCATGACCGACGTCGCTCGCCTGAGCGACCCCGGCCCTCGCGGCGTCGACTGGCTTCCGTTCTCGCACAAGCCGGCAATCAAGCTTGCCGTCACCCAGAGCCGGGATGGGATGTGGAACAACTCCATCCTGTCTGTTCCCGGTCGACACAGCGCTGATTTCACCAACATCGGAACGATTCCGGCGGTTCGCCGGCTCATTGAGTACGGCTGGAGTCCGGACTCCCCTCCGCTGGTGCTCGCACGTCGGCTGTTGTTTCGACTGCTCGCTGAAGACAACGATCCCGCCTTCACGTTCGAGCTCGGGACCAAGACGCGCGACGACGATCTGGTGCGTCGGACCCGCGGATTATTTCGCGAGGCCGCGGCGGCTACTCTCGCCCAGTGCGGATACGAAAACGACCCGCGGCTGCGCGGCGCCGCGCGACGCATCCTCGAGAGAACCGTTGCGTACCTGGCCTCGCCGCTCGGTGAAAAGCCATGGATGCGTGTCGGCAATACTCACGTTCTCGCGCCCGAATCCGCGCCGCCTTCCATCTACACGCTGACGATGCTCGCGCACATGCCGATCTTCCGTCACGAGCACTTCACGGCGGTGGAGAGCATCTACGGCTGGATTACTCAGCCGCTTCCGCGGCAGGAAGCCCTTCAGCTCTTCGGCAAGAAAATGGTGCCGCAGCCGCACCTCATCATGGGTGACGTCCTTCCGCATCGCAACGCGGTCGAGGCCGACGTTCCGTTCGCGCTCATGTGGCTCGAGACGATGGCTCGCCTCAACTTCCTGCGCCGCAACGACGGATGGATGAAGCTATACGAGCGGTTCGTGGACGATCGTGATCGCTCCGGAGTGTGGCATCCTCACAAGGGCATGGAACGGCCAACCACGACGCACCCCTGGGCGTGGTCGACGTTTCCACTCGACGACGGATCAGGCCCGGAATCCAAGTGGACCGATGTGACGTTCCGAATCGGTCTCATCGGAAAACTCCTCGGCAGGGAAATTGAATTGATTTGATCCGATGATCAAATCACGTCGCCGCGACAATCTCAGTCCCGGCGAAATGTTTCCTGCCGGTGATCCCGCCTATCGCGTTAGCTATCCGCGACTGCGCTCCGGTCTGAAAGTAAGGGTGGTCGAGCGTGGCGATCCGGAGTCGCCGCCTGTGGTGCTAGTCCATGGGTGGGGCTGCTGCGTGTACGTGTTCCGCCTCAACATGCCTGCTCTGGCCGAGGCTGGTTTCCGCGCGATCGCGGTCGACCTGAAAGGGCACGGACTTTCGGACAAGCCAATTGCCCCTGAGGACTACACCATCGACTCCCTCGTCGAGCACCTCAGAGACATCCTGGACGCGCTTGGACTCGACCGGCCCGCCCTCGCCGGCCACTCGCTCGGCGGCTCGCTCATCTATCATTTCGCATCGCGATATCCGGAGCGCGCGCAGTCCCTCGGACTACTATCGCCGGTCGGCTTGAAAGGTGTTCCGCTGATGTGGCTCTACCGCGGGCTCACGCCAAAGGTGCTCACCCCGATGCTCCGGCTAATCAAGCCTCGCGTGATCGTTAAGCTTGCTCTGAAGCGGGTTTACGGGCGACGCGCTACTTTCACCGAGCGTGACGTCGAGGAATTTCTCGCGCCGTCCCAGTTCCCTGAGTTCGCGCTGGCAATGAGGGAGCTGCTACACAATTATGATTGGACGGCCGCGAAGAATCGGCCGCTGAGACCGCTGGACCTTCCGGCCGTTGGAGTGTGGGGAGCCCTCGACCATTTGATGCCGGACGATGGAATGGGTGTCTATGTGCCGCTGCTGCCACGACTGGTGCTGCGGGCGATTCCCGACGCCGGCCACATCATCGCCGAAGAGACCCCTGACGAGGTCAACGCCGCCCTGCTGGCGCTTCTCCGTACCGATGTGCAGGCAGTCGGATCCACCTAGAAATGCGCGAACAGACCGACGGGCGCAGCGCCCTGCGTATATTACAGGTAGATGAGTGAAGAAAACGTCGGCGCGGGGCTCTCCTTTGCGGAGCTCGACCTCGCGCCCGAAGTTCTGAGGGCGGTAATCGACGCCGGGTATACACACCCCACCCCAATCCAGCAGCAGGCCATTCCTTTGGCGCTCGCTGGGCGAGATCTCATTGGCCTCGCACAAACAGGAACGGGAAAGACGGCGGGCTTCACGCTCCCCATCATCCACAATCTGATCAGCGCTCCGATCGCTGACGCGGATGGCAAGCCCCTTCACCGCGTTCGAGTTCTGATTCTTACTCCCACTCGCGAGCTCGCCGCCCAGGTTGAGGAGAGCTTTCGCAAGTACGGCAAATACACAGAACTTCGCGTCGTCCCGATCTTCGGCGGAGTCGGAATCGAGCCGCAATCGAAGGCGCTTCGTCGCGGGGTGGATGTCGTCGTAGCCACGCCGGGGCGCTTGCTCGACCACATGGAACGGGAAAACGTCTCGTTCAACGACCTCGAGGTCCTCGTGCTCGATGAAGCGGACCGCATGCTCGACATGGGATTCGCTCCGCAGCTCAATCGGATCGTGAGCGAGGTTCCGCCGTACCGGCAGACTCTGCTGTTCAGCGCGACGATGCCGCCCGAAGTGGAGGCCCTGGCCCGAACGTATCTGCGCAAGCCGGTGGTAGTGCAAATCGGACGTCGCTCCGAGGCAGTAAGCACTGTTACGCACGCCGTCTACCCCGTTCCGCGGGAGCGAAAGACCAAGCTGCTAGTCGAGTTGCTGAAGGAAGCGCAGATGGACTCAGTTCTCATCTTCACTCGCACCAAACACGGCGCCGATCGCGTCGTGCGTCACCTCGAAGAGGAGGAGATCGCCGCGACGGCAATGCACGCCGACAAGTCGCAGGGTGAGCGCACCCGCGCGCTCGAGGACTTCAAGTCGGGAAAGATTCGTGTTCTCGTCGCGACCGACATCGCGCAGCGTGGACTCGATGTGTCGGGTATCAGTCACGTGATCAACTACGATGTCCCGCAGCAGCCGGAAGACTACGTGCACCGCATCGGCCGGACCGGCCGCGCCGCAGCCACTGGCG
>JALYZH010000314.1 GCA_030948945.1 Gemmatimonadota bacterium
CGTTCGGCGCCTTGCCGGCGAGAGCGCTGACGACGTTTTGTGGCGTCGCGGCTCTCTGAATAAGAGATGTATCAACCGAGTTGATGGTCGTCGTGAGACGCTCACGTATGCTGCTCGTGCCCGCGCCGGTCACTACGACCTCGCCAAGATGTAGCGGATTCACGGCGAGGGCGAAGTCGCGCGCGATCGTGGCGCCGGGTGTCAACGTGATCGGCGTTGAGCTGGCCGTGTAGCCAAGAAGGCGCGCCGTTAGTGGCGCCGTTTGACCTGTTGCCCGGCTGGCGGGGATGACGAACGTATATTGGCCGTTGTCGCCGGTTGTGGTACCCAGGGCCATGCCTGGTATGAAAACGCTCGCCCCAACGAGGGGCACACCAGCGTCGCTCACGACTCGGCCCGACACCCTCGTTACATCCTGCGCGAAGGCTGTCGATGCCGTCAGAGCAATCAAGCTGATGACGGACAGAAAGAATTTCCTCATACGGGTCAACTCTCCTGATTGTTGCACCAGCAACGGTGCGATTGTGCCCCCAAATCAAAACGGGAGCGTGGATACACGTTCGGATTCATGCGCTAATAGTTGCCGGTTCCTCCAAGCGGCTTGTTCGGCAGGACGGGAGGCCGATGCGCGGAGAAGGATCCGAAAGTGCGTAAGTCATTTCGAAGTAAATGGCGGGACCGCGAACAGTCAACATCCACCTGGACACCAAAAGTACACGAAACGTGGCGATTGTACAGTCGATCCGGCAAACGACTCGCCATACCCAGCTTTGGACCCGATCACAATCTAGTGCCAGGAATGAGACCAAGCCCAGCTCAGCGGTGGGAGCACGAGCTGTTTGTTCTTCCGCAGCTTGGTGGATCAACTCAGATCGTGCTGGCCGCTAGGGCCGGCAAAAGGTCCCGTTCCCTCACTCCGTCGGCGAATGGTCCAAGCAGGTGACTGATGCTGTTGGCGTAGTAACTCACCAGGATGCGATTGCCGGGTAGAATCGCGTATCCGTTGCCGACCTTTACGAGTATGCGCCGCATCCGAAGCATTCGCCACGCACGGTCGAACACCTCGTCGACTCGCCCCTCCCGATGGATCACGCGCGCGTTGAGCTCGTTCAGCACTTCACGCATCTCACTCATCCGCGACAACAGCTTGTCGTGGGCGATGAAATCACCCTCGAAGCTCTGGATCGCCGCGCAAGCGAGTGTCACCGGTGTCACCGGAATTATTGCGGCGATTCTGCCAAGGACCGAATCGGACAACAGTTGAAGCCGGGCGAGACGCTCCGCGCGGCTGATCGCGAAGATGTCACCCGTTTCCCGATCCTGCTGGTCCAGCCACGGCTGGATCGAAAAGGGCTCTCCGATTACGACTGCGGCGCGTCCATATCGCTTCCATCGTCGGGCGATGAGACGGGCCATGTTCCACCATACGTAGCGGAGCACTTCGGTGAACTGCGCGCGACGTGATGGACGCTTGCGACCTTCCCGGGCGTCGAGCTCGCGCAGAAGCGAGCGATCCTCGAGCACGCGATCGTAGTTGATCGCGACGGGAACGATGTACAGACGGCGCCGGATTGCGGGATCGCGCGCAACGCCCAAGACGTAGTCCAGTAATCCGATCTTCGCTTTGCCGAGTTTGCCGTCACGGCTCAGGCCGCCCTCGAGGAAGATGCCCTGCGTCACACCGTTTCGAGTGATGAGTTGCACGTACCTCTCCAGAACGGTGTGGTAGAGTCTCTCGCGGTATTTTCGCCGGATGAAATAGGCGCCAAAGCTCTTGAAGATGTACTCGAGGGGGAACGTCCTAGCCCATTCCCCGACGGCGTAGGAGATCGCCACTCTTCCCGAGAGAACGTAGCCGACGAGCACGTAATCGGCGTTCGATCGGTGGTTCATCAGATAGATGACGATGGCGTCGCGCGGCAGAGTATCGTTCGAGCTCTTTCCCGCGTACTCCGCCGAGATCTTGTAGAAGAAGTTGAGCAGCGACTTGCTGACGACGAGCCCGATCCTGTAGTACGTCAGGATATTGAAGAACGGCACGATCTCGTCGATGTACGCTTCAACGCGGCGCCATGCGGCTGCTTCATCGATCGAGTGTTCTGCCGCATGGTCTCTTACCGCGGCAGCGATCTCGTCGTCGGCGAGGAGCGTCCCCCTGACGAATGCTTTCTTGGTGAGCTTGAACCGGTCCAGTCGCGAGTGTGAGCGGTGGAGCGCGCGGATGGCGATGCGACTGGCTCGCGCCCGCACGAGGACCATGATCGCGAGCGCGGTCAGGAGGATTCCACCCGCTACCCACTTGGCAGTCGTCATGTCTGCTGGTAAAATCTTTCTTCTCGGCGCACAGCGCAAATACAAAAGCGCACCACCGTCTTCACGGTGGTGCGCTGAATGACGGGTTGCGCGCTAGCGGATCAGGAGGTCGGCACGCGATCGACAAACCATACCACCGTCGGACTGCAGGCGGCGGCCGGAGCGGTTCCGGTGCAACTGGCGGTCCCTGTTGTCGGTGCAGTCGGACTGCCTGAAACACCGGCCGGGAAGAAATAGACCGAGAACGGCGTACCCGCAGTGGTGACGCCAGCCGCAGGCAGCGCGCCGGCCGGTTGGGCTGGCGCGGGTGGCCCTTGCTGGGATGCCGCCACAGTGGCGGAGCCCGCGGGCGTGACACGCATTGCGACTTTGCCAGTCGCGCGACCGACATAGGGAGCAGTAGCGAGCGGCGCCACATTCGTGGCCGCGGGAGATCCCAGCGGGGTCACCGTAGAGTCGACGACATAGGCGTCGATTGCGCCCGTGCTGGCGTTGACCGAACGAATGGCGATCTGCCCGGCCGCCGAAGTCGGAGCATCGTCGTTTATCAGGACGAAATTCACCTTCGTTCGCGCCCCACCCGTGAGAAGCACGGTGTAGCGGGAATTCGCGGCGAAAGTGACAGTGAAATCGATGATCGGGTTCGACGTAATCGCCGGGTTCGTGCTCGTGATGAAGGCGCGGAAGTGGCGATCCTTCGCTTCCGTCGGCTGGTGCTCAGTCGCTGCGCGATAGGCCAGAGCGTTGCCAATCGGGGAGAATTCGATCTGATCTATCGCGCGGATATCGATCGCGCTCGTGTCGTTGACACCGTTAATGAATCGCACGCCCGCGAGCGCCGGGAAAGCCGGATCGGTGACTTTGTCTTTGCCGCACGCACTCAGCGCGGCGACCGCGACGAACAGCGTAGTGAGACGAGAAAGTTGCATTAGCAGAACCCCAGAGAAAGGCTATTGGTTAACGAGCGTGACGCCAACTATCTGCATGACATGCTAGGAGCCGGTCGGCGGGCCGGGATTGACTGTCTTATCCGGACTCGACGACCCGAAAAGAGTTCGCGTGAGAATCAATGAGAGAACGGCGGCCGCGCTGAGCGCCACCGTGAGCGCTGTCCGGCTCGGAGAAAAACGGCGTTCCTGCGCCTGCTGAACCAGCGCGGTTGACACCGTCAACGGCTCTCCCGACCAGATATTGGTTCCTCCGTTGAAGTACCGGACCGAGCTGACCGCGATCACGTACGCCGAATCGTTCTTCGCCTGCAGCGTTCCTTCAATGATCTCGGCAGCGGGGCCCACGCTTTGCCCCAAGGTGGCGCGACCCTGATCGTTCAAGCCGAGCACGACGCGGGTCCCCGCTGTGGGCGAAGTGGCAACCGGCTCAAACGTGTAGCAGCCGGAAGAGAATCCAAGAAGGAACACGAGGAGACACGAGCCGGCGAGCCGGCCCACAGAGCGCGCATTTTGCGCGCGCCCTGCGAACTCGGTCGTTTCATCCGCCGGTCTGCTCATCACGAACCCAGGTTTTCTGCGCACCTAGAATCCGTATGTGCCCTTAACAGCTCTGGCAGTCGTCGTGTAACTGCCCTTACCGCGCGCGAACAGCTCCTGGTACGGGACCGGCCATTCGAGTGACGTCCCTGTTATGAGATCTCCCCAGCCGCGCGAGTCGATGAACCACTGCCCATAGCCAATCATGCTCGTCTCGACTCGCTTTTCCCACTTCATCGCTTCGAAGACGGTCCCGCACGCAGTCGTGTTGTAGTTGGGCGGCTGCGGGACCCGCGGCACACAGTCTTTCGCCGTCGCACTGCTATTCGGAACCTGATCGGTGATTGCCGCCACCGCGCCGATCGGTGCAAGCCCGGCGCGAGTACGGTATTTGTTGATTAGCGTCACAGCGGGGGTGAACTGTCCCGTGCGCAAGTAGCCCTCGGCGGCGAGCATGTCGTTTTCGGCGACCGCGAACATCACGTATGGCCCATTGCCACCGGCGGCTCTGATTCCCCAGCTCCGCCAGTTGTCGTAGAACCACGTCCCCCACGGATCGGCCGCCGCATCTTCACCCTGTGGGCGGTTGCGGAAATAGAGGATGCTGCCGATGGGAGTACCTCCGCGACCATTGCCCGTTACTGCCGTTTGAAGGGGTCGGGTATTTCCCGAGGGGAATCGCTTGTCCGGCGTCCTCAGGAGGAACGGCGTGCGGGCAGTTACTGCCTGCAGCAGCCACGTGTCGTATGCTCCCGCGGTGTCGGCCATGCCCAGAATAAATGGCGTCATCTGGCTCCATGGCGTTGAGACCGCCATCTGATTTTGGACGTCGCTTCTCCACCCCGTCGTCGTGCTCGTCTGCACCACAAAATCCGTTGTGATTCCGTTGGTCGCATCCGCGATGATGGCGTTCCAATCCGCCGCATCGCGTCCTGCGGGAGTACGGGCAAAACCCGCGCGGAGCTTGGCGCGGTACGAACGCGCGATCCTGATGTAGTTCGCGTTCGTGACGTCTGAAACCTGTCCCAACCAATCCAATGGGATCGTGGTAGCCGGCCCCGCGGTCGCGATTACGACAGCAGAGTCGAGGTATTTGATGGCGGCATCCATTACTGCACTCGCCCCCGATAGAGGTGGAGCGATGAAATTGCCGAGCGCATCAGTCGGATCCTGGGGGGTTATGATCGCCGCCGAATCGTAGAACAACGCAACGTTGCCCAGAGCGTAGCCCAGCGCGAAGTAAGCGAAAGACCGGGCTCGCGCGTCGCGCCCGACCGAACCGGTGGCGGCGTTCGAGGCAATGAATTTGTCCATCGCCGCGACGGCGGTGGCTGCCAGGCGGGCGTTTCTGCTCAGGAAATCAAAGTCCCTGAAGTTTCCCGCCGCCACCGAATTTCCGATGGAGTTGTCGATCGGGCTTCTCGGAATGGATCCGCGAGTGCCCATGCCGAAGTTGCCGAGCTGCGACGAGCTCTCGAACGACATCGTGATCGTTTGAGTAAAAAGATCGTCGGTGTTTCCGAGCTGGCCATTGTACAACTGCTCGAAAACTCTCGAGATCGCCGCTTCGACAGTCCCCGGCGTCGAGAAGACACCGGTTACGCTCGGCTGTTGCGAGTTATCGACACTCAAAGGATTGTCGCGGCAGCCAGCGAACACGACGAGCGCAAGAAGGACTGGAGACCATATCCTGACAATAGTTCTTCGACGCATTACAACCTCACTGAAGCAGAGTAGGGTGTGGGATAGTCGCGATACTATCGCGACTATCCCTTACCGGGTTTGGCGTTGGTGATCGTTAGAACGACGTCGAAAGCTGGACCGTGTACGTCCGCAGATTCGGGAACCTGTAGCCAGCGACTGGAGTGAGTGCGGACGAGTTCAAAGGCCCGGTCGTATTGCCCGATTCCGGATCGAAGCCCCTGTACTTGGTCCACGTGTGCAGGTTGCGACCTACGAAACCCAACTTCCAATCTCCTGTGCCGGCCAGAGCGCCAACGCGATAGCTGACACTCAGCTCGCGAAGCTTCACGTAGCTCGCATCTTCAACCGAGAATGTGCTTGGCCCGAGCGCGTCGTACAGGCCGCCGATTCCCGAGCTCCCTCCCGGAGAGTTGGACGGACCACGCCTCCAGTAGTACCCGATCGGCTTTGCCGTTTCGACCGACTTCCCGGCCTGGTCGATCTCCTTGCTCTGGAAATCGCCGAGTGACCAGTGATACGCAATGTTCCAGAGTTTCTGGCCCCGGTAGGAATCGAGCAGTGCGTACACGTTGAACTTCTTGAAATCCAGGTTCTGAGAAAGGCCCCAGTGATATCGCGGCAAGCCGTTGCCCACCGGCACGGTCGCAATGTTGTTGGTGGAATCACGCAGTGTTATCGGCATGCCCCAATTGGTTCTGTTGCCCCAGGGACCGCTTCCCTGCGGAAGGTTCGTCGTCCACAGGTTACGGGTAATTCCCTCCGTCAGTTGATTGCCCTGACCAACCCAGACGATGAAACCCTGGTCGTTCACGCGAAACGAGCTGTTTGCTCCGCCGCAATCGGCGCTGAACGGCGCGGGCAGCTGATCGCAGCGTCGGACGTAATCGAAGCCGTAGATCGTTCCAATTTCTTCGCCCGTCCGGAACTTGAAGATGTCGAAGGCATTGGTAGGGCCTGGGGTAATAGTGCCCACGAATTCCGGGACGTCGAGGCGGCTCAGAATGCTTCGCGTACGATCGTAGATCACCCGACTCGACCAGTTGAAGTTCTCGCGCTGGATGATCGGGACACTGAGCGTCGCTTCCCACGTCTTGTTGGTGATGACGCCGGCGTTGATCCATTGGCTGGAGAAGCCGGTTGCAGTGGGCTGCTTCACCGGAAGGATTTGCCCGTCGATCACGGCTTTCGCGTACGAGAGGTTGAGCCCGATACGACGGAAGAACTCGAAGTCGCCTCCGAGCTCCAGCTCGCGGTTTATCTCCGGCCTGAGATTCGGGTTGCCCAGGTTGGCGGGGTTGAAGGTTCCGCCGACTCCGAGCGTGTAAGTGCCATACTGGGCGTTGAAGCGAGGACGCTGTCCCGTTGTTCCGAGGGACGCTCTGACCTTGAAGAGACTGAGCGCGTCCGCCGCAGGCCACCATGGCTCACGTGACGCTATCCACGCGGCGGAGCCGCGGCCGAATGTCTGCCAGCGATTTCCGGAGCCGAAGAGGGAGCTCCCGTCACGGCGGATGAGACCGCCGAGTATGTAGCGATCCTTGTAGTCGAAATCCACGCCGGTGAAGAAGCCCAGGTCGCGGATTGTCTGGCTGCCCGATGAAACCGAGAAGTTCTTGGTCGCCGCGTCAGCGGTTTCCAGACCGCCGATAATGATGTCGGTTCCGCTGAGCGAGTCAGCGCGGAGGGTCTGGTCCGAATAGATGTAGCGACTCGAGAGCGTCGCGTTCAGATCGTTGAAGAACGTGCGAGTGGCGGAACCGCTGATCGACCCCGTAAATGTCTCGTTGTCCAGCCCACCGTTCTGGATGAAGCCTCCCGATGTGCTGGGCGCGGACGCCGTGACGCGCCAGCCTTTATCGCGCATTTGAAGGGTGTATGCGGTAGAACGGTCGTACCCGAGGTTGGTTTCGAGATTGAGCCAATCCAGAGGGGTGTACCGGAGGGAGGTGCCGCCGACGAATCTCGTTCCTCTGTCGCTGCGCTTGTAGAAAGCTGTTGAGTAGAGCGGATTGAAATTCTGCGTGCCCTGATCGAGCGGATTCTGGCGCACGACGATGCGGCCCAGATTGTCGACGGCCAGCATGTCCGACATCCACGGCGCGCGCGTAAGGCTGAACCAGGTGCCTGCAGTGCCCGACGTCTCGTCGAAATTGGCGGCGTGATCGAGTGTCTGGCTGTAATACGAATTGACGTTTGCGCTGATCTTGTCGCCGAATCGCTGGTCGACGTTCACGCGGGCCGCGTTTCTCGTGAATCCCGGCAGGAATTTTATGGCGCCTTCCTGTACGAAATTCGAAAGGCTCGCGTAGACTCCTGTATTGCCGACCTTGCCCCGCATATCAAGATTGGTATTCGCATATCTCGACGGACTGACCACCTGACCGACCGGGTCGCGCATGTGCGGCCACTGAGTAGTGAGGAAGTATCCGGTTAGCGCCGCGTAGTTGGGCGCCAGGCCGATGCCGAAATCGTGGAGGAATTTCTGTGGCGGCAGCGAGAAATCTTCGCCAGAGTTATTGATGCGCTGAACTTCCGCGTCCCAGTCGATCAGCCGGCCGCAGGGTGAGCCTCCGACGACCTCCGTCGTGCAAAAAAGCTGGCCAGTTGGATCCATTGCGAGTGCAGTGCGCGTTGCAAGTGGAAACGCGCGCTCGATGTTGCTCGTCCCCAGCTCCGTTCGCACACCGAACCGGACGCCTTCGGGCGCGTTCTTTCCGCTCTTGGTCGTGATATTGATGACGCCCGCACCAGCGCGCGCGCCGTAGAGCGACGCCGCCGCGGCCCCCTTCACCACCTCGACATCTTCGATGTCGTTCGGATTAATGTCGGGAAGCCCTCCCGAGAGCGGAACGCCGTCCAGCAGGTAGAGCGGTTGTTGCGTGCGCCCGGTCGCGTTGAGGGATACCGGACCGCGAAGAACTATCGACGGTGAAGCTCCAGGCCGCCCGCTCGCGTTGACGATGAGCGCCCCGGGAATCTTCCCTTGAAGCTGAGTGAGCGGATTCGAGCCGGAGACAGGCATCTGACTGGTGTCCACCCGCGTGACCGTGAACGGAAGCTTGATTGCCTCAGTGGCCTTGGTCACTCCGGTGACGACAACCGCACTCAGCTCAGTGAGATCTTTCTTGAGGTTGAAGTCGACCGATTGAGAGCCGGCATTGAGCGTGACCGGATTCGAAGCCGGCTGGTAACCGATCGCCCGCGCGCGGATCACCAATGACTGTCCGCGCACGCGCGCTGCTGGCACGGTGATGGTGAAGGCGCCGGACTGGTTCGTTGCGACCGAGATATTCAGCTCGGGGACGAACACGTTGGCCGCGGCCAATGGCTGGCCCTGATCGGAAATCACACGTCCGGTGATGATCGCCGACTGGCTCTGAGCCAGCGCGGGGATTCCGACGATGAGCGCCACGAGGGCAGCGACAAGAAAACTCGGAGAACGTAAAGGTTTCGTCATGCGTACCTCAGAAGGATTTCGATGAGTCACGAACGGGTGACCTACGTAATGGCACCGGGTGTAAATGCCAAAGGACCCAGCGAGCGCGTGGGAATTTCCTCCTTTCTTTTTTGAAGAGGGTGCGTAGCGTGAACGGGTGTGTGTCAACTTTTCAAAGCGACCTGAAGCTCGGAAAACAAAAAGGAGAGGCTGTCTAGGACGGACGGGTATCCGAGCTAGCAATCTCCAATTTCACGTTCAAAAGCACCCGGCAAGAGTGCGTTTTTTTTATTCGCTTACGCTGTATCTGGAGCTGAGGTTCTACTGAGGCTCGCTACTTTCCGGAAGGTATATCGCGGCAGAGCAAACCACGCAAGGGTTTAGAGTGTCTAATTTTGTTTTGACCAGAAAACAACCGAATCTTCATACCGCGATCCCGGAGCTGGTGTCGATTCGTGTAGCATGATGGTTCTTACCTGGCCCTCGCCTGCCGGTCGACGGAAAACTCGAATGGCTGCTGAACGAGTTGGCGCACCGGATGGCCGTTCCTGACTGCGGGAACGAAGCTCGCACTTTGGAGAGCGACGCGCACGGCGTCCGTAAACAGCGGCGCAGTCGACGAGACGATGCCCACCGTTCCGTCCTCCACCTTCCCGGCGGTATCGACCACAAACTCCGCGATGACGAGCCCGTGAATCCCGGCGGCAAAGAGTGGAGGCGGAAAATTCAGCTGCAGCAGGCGGGTGGTATCGAGGCGCGCCCGCTCGTCGACCTGACCGGCGTTGTAAACCGCCAGCCGTGCCACCAAAGCCTCCAGGTCGACTGAAGGGGTTGGGGTCGGGGCCAGAGGATCAGTGTCGGGGCCCCGCGACCAGAGGAGAATTGTCCCGCAGCTCGAGACATCTCGGCTATACGTGTATCGCGTCGGAGCAGTGGTCGAGCCCAGATAGAGCTCGATGCCATGAATCGTGCTCGGCGAAAAGCTATCGAGATCGACCTCTCCCGATGGCATGGGGGTCCCATCAATCCATACCAGCGGCCAGCACGCTCGTCCGCGCAGACGAATGCCCGTGATCCCTCCGCGGCCCCGGGCCGCAGTCACACCGGGAACGTGTTGCAATAGCTGTCCAAGCATGCGCGGATTTTCGTGATCGATCTGGTCGCGAGTGATGAAGTAGCCATTCGATCGCTTTTCCAGCCGCTCATAGTATCCCGCCAGTCTTCCCGTATAACTCATGTGCGATGGGCGTATGAGCACCGGCGGAAGCGTGGCCGCGATGGACACCAGGCGCACCACCACCGTCGCGTCTCCACCTTGCGCTACTTCGACACGGACCCGAGTCGGAGCGAAGCCCAGACGCCGGGCGTTCAACGTGTGCACCCCGTAAGGCACGCTGGCTATGCGAAAC
>JALYZH010000316.1 GCA_030948945.1 Gemmatimonadota bacterium
CACACTTCCTTTTTGTCGCTCTCGGCAGCTTCCACCATCGTCCGGAACTTGTACATCGTGAATGGCCGGCCGCCGAGATCGTTGATCCGGCTATCCTCGTGTGACGGGGCGCTGTTCCAGCGTCGATCGAGACCGATTCGGGTCTGCTTGTAGAAGACGGGTCCTCGGCTCGACAATTTTATCGCCACGGCAACGAGAAGAAACACCGGCGCCGCGATAAGAAGACCAAGGGCCGCGACGAAGATATTGAGAGCGCGAGTCGTGCGCTCCGCTCCCAACCGAGCGCCGACGGTCGTGCTCTGCCCCTTGTACGACCCGCCTTCGAAGACGGAGTGGTATAAGGGTGCGACGTTCATGCGAAATGTCGCGCGACCTCTCAACCGCAACGCACGCAGTGGGGTTGTCTTAGGAGAGTCTATCCCGACGAATTCGGTGTCGGAACCAGTGACTTCAGCGGCTGTCGTCGCCATGCAGAAATATTTGGAAGGTTTACGGCTCGTGAGATCAAACGCGCGGGGCACGTGAACTTGTGTCGTGGTGCAACCAAACGCAGCCCTCATGCTCATCCATCGGTCGCAAGGGAGTTTGGGTACTGCCTTGGCCCGTAAGGACTTAGGAATGACCAGCGACCCGTGCTAACCTTTGATTACCTCGAACTGTGTTGCGCCGCATCGACACTTTTTTGCGGGTCGTCCACAGTTTTCTCTACGACTGCTCGTGCGCAAACGCTGCGCAAGTAGACAGCTCCAGGGATTGTGTCAGAAGTGGTTCACCCGGGCCTTGCATGCTAACGTGCCGTAGCCGCAAAGCCAAGCGGCCGTTGCCCGACGCCACTCTCTCGAACGCGCTTGAACGTCGGCGTAACCCCTTGATGGCGCCGACGATAAATAGAGTCTCGTAGCCCAGGGAAAGGGTGAGCGATTTGACAATCGCTTTCTTCATCCCAAGGTGAATGCTCGGATTCGCGGAGACGGCCATCAAGGCAAGGGGCATCGAGGTCAGATACAACCCGATGAGAAGGGCGAGGAAGACGGCGAGAACGATCATCGCGACCGCGATTCCCCTGACGAAGTTGGTGCGCTCGCGAGCGAGCGCAGACGCAAAGATCAGGTAAAGAGCAAGGGTCGGGATCGCAAACCGGCAATCGTTGCCGAGATCGTCCCAAACTCCCATTCAGGTTTTCCGAAGCCCAAGGGGTACCAACCGAGCGCGAGGTCGATCACGCTCATTATCAAATAAATGACTCCTAACCGCCCGATCATTCTCCAGGCCCTCAGCTGCGCCGACTGAAAGCGTGCGGAGGCGGGCCTTGATTCAGCCACCGAGCGACCAGATTCCTGGGCGATGCTTACCATCATGTTCGGTGCGGGTGAGAGCGCAAGGCGGTCAGGGCATGGCGCAGTGCTTGCGCTAAGTGCCCGACCGGCGGACATGATAAGGTGTGAGGCTGCTCGGCGCGGGAGGATTTAATCCATTGGATTGGCGGAATCTGGGCGGCTTGGTGCGAATCTCCTTGACAGATTGTTCCCCCAACCCCAGATAAGATCAACGGCTGAGCTGTCGAAATCCAGAAAACATATGATTTGTGATACGTCGGAACGGATTGGCGGGAACGATGTCTACTCTCCGGGGTTTTGCTAGCTGAACGATTTGGATTCATGTACTAAACACGTGGCACAGGGGAGAATTGTTTCTTGGGCACGCATCGCGAAGAGAGATCCGCCAAAATCACACTCGTGCCAGGTGTTGCGGACGCCGTGAGCCGGTCGCTTCCCGTTTCTCAATCGAGCATAACGGTCCTCGTTGTTGACGATGATCGGAGCCTCCGAGAGGGTTGCGCCAGCTATTTCCAGGTCGAAGGTTACGACGTTACGTCGGTAGGAAGCGGAACCGCCGCGCTCGAATTGGTTGGGCGTCGTCACTTCGATCTCGTAATGTTGGATCTCTACATGACCGAAGTGCCGGGAATGGACATTCTCCGCGCCATTCTGACCGCGAGCAAAGACACTCTCGTCGTCGTGATGACGGGCAATCCGAGTGTGGAATCGAATCTTGAAGCACTTCGGATTGGCGCGTGGGATTATATGCTGAAGCCATTCACGCCCACGCACCTTGACGTGCTGGTGGGCAAGGCAGTGCATAATATCGCCGCCAGGCGCGAGTCGCGCGGACAGGCGGCGAGTCAGCTTGGTCGGAATGGGAATAGTGATCTGGTAGTTTGTCTCGGTACCGCTCCGTCGTTCCGGCAGGCAATTGCGCTTGCGCGCAGAGTGGCTCCGACAGACGCGTCCGTAATGCTTTGCGGTGAAAGTGGCACGGGAAAAGAGGTTCTCGCCCAACTCATTCACCGTCACAGTCGCCGAGTCGACAAACAACTTGTACCGATCAACTGTGCTGCGTTGCCCGAGAACCTGCTGGAATCCGAAATGTTCGGGCACCGTAAAGGCGCGTTCACCGGGGCGGACCGCGATAAGCCGGGCCTCCTGGAGGTTGCAAACGAGAGCACCCTTTTCCTTGATGAGATAACTGAAATGTCGCAGCGGCTTCAGGCCAAGCTGCTGCGCGTTCTGCAGGACGGCGTTGTTCGAAGGGTCGGGGCTGAGAGCCAGCAGAAGGTTGATGTGCGGTTCATTTCCGCGACGAATCGCGATCTGCAGGAAGCCGTTACGACCGGAGTGCTCCGGGAAGATCTTTTCTACCGGTTACGCGTCGTGCTCATCCAGCTGCCACCGCTCAGGGAGCGCGTGCAGGACATCCCGCTGCTCGCCAATCATTTTCTCTCGTTCTACTGGGCACGCCATCGAGCGCGGGAACCAATTCCGACGTTCACCGAGTCCAGTCTCGACCTCCTGAGCTCGAAACAATGGCGAGGGAACGTCCGAGAGCTTCAGAACGTGATTGAGCATCTGGCGGTGCTGGCTGATCCGGGCCAATCGATTCGGCCTGCAGATATCCCGTTTTATGAGACCGCGACGCCCAATAGACAGGCGAACGCCATTCCTGCCTCGCTGTTCGACGAAGGGTATCATTCGGCGCGCGAAAAACTCGTCAGCAATTTCGAAAAGGCGTACCTATCGCGGATCGTAGATCGAGCGGGGGGGAACATGTCGAAGGCCGCGAGGATGGCTAGCATTGACCGCACCACGCTTTACCGGCTGATCGAGCGATACAGTACGAGCCGAGACGAATTCACAGACGATCGCATTCCTTCGTAACGCGCCGATGCGAATGCGTGGCAATGGGGCAACCAACAGGCTCGACGGACCCAATCTCCTCCGAACAGGACAAGCGGAGGTCGAACAATTTCCCTCGTCAGACATCGCAGACGGAGTCTGGCGCGCTTTCGACAGAGCGCTTGGTGAAGCAAGAGAGACCTTTACTCCGGCCGTGTCTCGGGAAGACCTGATACCCTTTCTCGACTCGCTTCACGACTCGGTCCGGTGTGTCGTCCTCGGCGTCCGACCCGATCCTCCGTCGGCGCCTCCCTCGATCTCAACGGCCCAATTATTGGAATGTGTGAGACGACGGTTCGTCGATGAACTTCAGTCTGAGGAAGCGGCGGACGCTCAGCAAGCCATACACATCCTGAGCGCGTTAGGACGTGTGCAGTGCCTTCTCGATGTCAACACCCCTCAGCTGATGCCCGACTTGCTCGCCGGCCGCGATGCCGCCGGGCTCCTGATCGAGATAGCGCATGACATGAGATCACCGTTGGCTGCGATCCTTTTTCTTCTCGACATGCTTCGAACGGAGCGCAGTGG
>JALYZH010000326.1 GCA_030948945.1 Gemmatimonadota bacterium
CGCCGACTCTCTGTCCTCGCCGCCTTGAGCTGCAACTTGTCTAGTAGTGTCTCGGTCACGAACGTCAGCTGCGCCCCCGTGTCCAGTCCGAAGTGAAGCAGGATCCCATCGGTGCTCGTGATCCGCACCACCGGCAAGCCGACCCAGAACATGTTGCGATCCGAGAAGTGGCGCGAAGTTGCCGGATTGCGCAAGCGCATCGTGCCCTCACGATAATCCACCTCGATGTCGAGCTGGCGGATGATGTCGAAGCCGATGATGCCATCGAGCTTCACGCGAGTGCTTTGATCGACCGGCCTTGGCTCGCTGATCCGCATCATCGATTCGCTGACGATCATCGTCGGCGCGTTGCGGACTACGATTTGGCCGATCTGCATCTCGGGAATGAGTGCGGGGTTGGCCGTCACTCTGCCCGTGCTCGTCACGATCTCCAACGTGTCCGGAACGAGGGGGATGATGTGAAGGTCCTCGGCGACATCGGACGCCAGCATCGTCATGCTCGACCCTGTATCAAGCCAGAAGTTATACGACCTGCCCCCGATCCTGACCGGAATCAGAGGAGTCCCTACCGCTGATACAGACATCGGCAGCAGCACGGTTTGCGCGCGGAATGTGAGCGATTTCGGTGGAACGTCCCTGAAGGCGGTGGCCCACCGCTCAATGCTCGCTCGATCACTGCGATCGGATTTGGGCTCAGAAGATTCGTTCCGCAGCGCAGCGAGTAGTCCCCATTTCTCCTGATACTGAAGTGTGGCTGTATAAATGACCCTCGATCCGGTGCGAATGACGGAATCGCGCGCCGTGTGGCGCAGCTGCCCGAACCCTTTCTCAGCGGAGTCAAGGTCGCCATCCATCAGACTTCGTAGAGATTGGGCGAACGCCTTCTCTGACGGCGTGGCCGCAGCCTCGACGGCCTCATCGGGGCGGAGGTCAGCCAGCGCCTCCCAGTAGTTGATGTGGCGCGCCGGACGAAGCGCACCCGGAGACTGGAAGCACGCCGAGACGGTGAGGGCCGCCAACAAGGCGGATTTCGTTTGTCGTGCTAGTGGCAACACATGGATCTCTTTGCCGCCCCGACGCGTTGGCGCGACCAGTGCGTAATTCATCGACTGCCGATCTCTGAGATGAGAAGCTAGGATGCCGTACACAGATAATCCACACGAGTCCGTGACCCCCCGGATCCACCTGGGCATAGCGGGCTGGAGCATTCGTCGCGAGCATACTGAAAAGTTCCCGCAGAGCGGAACGCACCTCGAGCGGTATGCGAGTGTGTTCAACGCCGTCGAGATCAACTCCTGTTTCTATCGGCCGCACCGTTTCAGCACGTACGAGCGCTGGGCCGAGTCGGTGTCGGAAGCTTTTCGGTTTGCCGTCAAGCTCCCTAAGATCGTCACGCACGAAGCGCGACTAGTCGAGGCGGGGCCCTCCATCGATCGTTTTCTCGCAGAGACCGCGGGACTTGGCAGCAAGCGCGGACCCATTCTGGTGCAGCTTCCGCCGAGCTTGTCCTTTGACGAGAGAGTAGCTCGTTGCTTCTTCCGCGAGTTGCGGGATCGTTTCGACGGAGACCTTGTCTTCGAGCCCAGGCATGAGACCTGGTTTACGCCCGAAGTTGAATCAATGTTGGTGGATCATCGCATCGCCCGTGTGGCCGCTGATCCCGCTCGCGTTCCGGCCGCTGCGGTTCCGGCCGGTTACGATCGCCTGGTATACCTGAGGCTGCATGGATCTCCGCGCATCTATTATTCGGCCTATCCAGCGGCGGAGCTCAAGCGCATAACGAGTGTCCTGGAGGCAAAGACGGATCTCGGGATTTCGTCATGGTGTATCTTTGACAATACAGCACTTGGTGCCGCGACCGCGGATGCGCTCACGGTGAGATCACATCTGTTGGACAGTCAGAGAGCAGACCAAATGAGCGATAAGACAAAGAAAAGCGACGAAGAGTGGCGGAGTGAGCTTACAGCGGAGCAATACCGGATCGCGCGACAGAAAGGGACCGAGCGCGCCTTCACTGGTGAGTACCAAGACAGCAAGGACCCCGGCACCTACAAGTGCGTTTGCTGTGGAACGCCGCTGTTCGATTCCGACGCAAAATTCGATTCCGGTACAGGTTGGCCGAGCTTTACGGAGCCTGTCTCAGGTGAAAACGTGCGCACTGAATCGGATTCGAGCCTCTTCATGAAAAGAACGGAAGTCCTGTGCGCGAAGTGTGACGCGCATCTCGGGCACGTATTCGACGACGGGCCCGGACCGACACACCGGCGTTACTGCATCAACTCGGCGTCGCTGAAGCGCGAGGATCGATAGAGTGAGCGATTGACGTGAAGGGGAACCCAATGGGTCCCCCTTTTTTCGATTGTCTGTTGACAGGCTTTGCAAACCACCGCAAGATGTCCAGACCCAGCGTCAACAAACATTAAGCAAGGATGACTTTGTGGGATCAGTGACTGTCGTCGGTCTTATTGCGGTATCAGTAACTGCGGCAACTTTGGGCGTGAAGAACCATGTATTTGTTCCGCCGGCCGCACCGTTGGTTACTGGCGTTGTATCACTACCGGCTGCGAAGGCCCGGGTCGTCACGGTGACAGGCGAGGATTTCAAGTTCGACTCGCCCGGCATTATCCCGGCCGGGGTTACCGAGTTCAGGTTTGTGAACAAGGGACCATCTCTCCATCACATGCAGATCCTGAAGCTGGCCGGCGGGAAGACGTTTGACGACCTTCGCGCCGCGCTGGCGAATCCGGGTCCCCCGCCTGCCTGGATCAAAATGCTCGGCGGCCCGAACGCTCCCGCACCGGGAACAGAGTCGAATGCCACGGTAACGCTCGTGCCCGGGAATTACGCAATCATTTGCTTCGTCGACCTGGGCGGTCCCCCTCATTTCACCAAGGGAATGATAAGTCCACTCAAGGTCGTTTCGGACAAGAGTGCCAGCGGACCAAAGCCGAAGGCGGATATCACGACATCGCTATTCGACTATGGCTTCAAAATCTCATCGCCGGTCCGCGCTGGATCTCACACCATAAGAGTTCACAACACCGGCAAACAGGCCCACGAGGTCGAGCTCATTCAGCTTGCACCAGGCAAGAGCGTAGGTGACTTCGTAGCGTGGGTCGGCGACATGAAGGGGCCACCGCCCGCAAAGCCAATTGGCGGAGTCTCCGCGATCGAGCCGGGAATGTCGCAATTTTTCAAGGCCACTTTCACACCAGGTAACTATGCGCTCGTCTGCTTTGTTCACGACGCGAAAGATGGAAAGCCACACTACGCGCACGGGATGACGCAGCAGTTCAGCGTCAACTAAACAGACACCGGCCGACCGTTTCTCCGCGTTGAGTAACGCGCTCAGCGCAGAGCGGCGGGCGTCAACGCCACGAAGACCGGCATGCTCTCATTTCCGCTGCGGTCCACGGCGGATACACTCACGGCATCTGCGTACACACCACCCGCGAGTCGCGGCAGGGTGTAGAACCGTGCAGTCCAGCGACCACAACGGTGGTCCAGTCGTTCCCGACTCTCGCGCGTACCAGCCATAGCCATGTGGGCTCGGCCCCCTGGGGCTCCAGAGAGATGGTGTTTGCCAGCGTCACCGTATCTCGA
>JALYZH010000024.1 GCA_030948945.1 Gemmatimonadota bacterium
TGACCGGGACGATCGACCTCACCGCGGTTTACCTGTTCCTCATCGTCTTCTACTGGACGCCTCCACACTTCTGGGCGCTCGCGCTCCTCAAGCAGCGTGACTATGGCAAGGCCGGCATACCGATGGCTCCTCTCGTGTGGGGAGAGCGGGAAACGATGCGGGAGATGGTGTGGTACAACGTGATTCTGATCGCACTAACGCTTCTGCCGGTGACGTTCGGAGCGTTCGGAATCATCTATTTCGTTTCGGCGGCTGTGCTGGGCGCAATCCTTCTCGTCGGCGTCATTCGTGTCAGCACGAGTGCGGAATGGACCGGCCCCGCGTGGAGAGTCTACAAGTTCTCTCTGCTTTACCTGGCACTGCTTTTCCTCGCCATGGTGATCGATCGCAAGGTGCTCGGCTGATGCCCGCCCCACAGTTCGGGGTCTCGGCGCAGCGACCCACTCCGCGCGCGCGCCCGGCCGTGTCCTCTCCCCGGCCGCTCGGACGATTGCTCCCACGAATTCGGCCCTATCTTGCGCGCCTCGCGATCGCATTCGTGTGCCTGCTCGGGAGCGCGAGCATTGCCCTCGCATTTCCGCAGATCGTCCGGCACCTCCTCGACGCCGCCTTCATCTCGGCCGATTCCAGCCTTCTCAACCGCATCGCGATTGGACTACTGGTTCTGTTCGCGATTCAGGCGGTCCTAAACTTCGTTCAGGTCTATCTGCTGACCTCGACGTCCGAGCTGGTGATCGCACAGCTGAGAGAGGATCTCTTTGCGCACCTGATCACACTTTCGCCCGGTTTCTTTACCGAGCGCAGAACTGGAGAGCTCACCAGCCGCCTCTCGGCTGACACGACAGTTCTGCAAACGGTTCTGAGCTACAACCTTTCCGAGTTCGCGCGGCAGACGCTTTTCCTCATCGGAGGAATCGTGCTGCTCACGCTCACCCATCCACAGCTGACGGCGACGACGCTCGCCGTAGTGCCGCTCGTTGTGGGTGCGGCGATACTCTTTGGCCGTGCGCTTCGCCGCGCGAGCACTGGAGTGCAGGATCGCATCGCCGAAGCGACAGGCACGGCGGACGAGGCCTTTTCACAGATCAGGACCGTTCAGAGCTACACGCGCGAAGCCGAAGAGGTGCGGAGATACGGATCGCACCTCGCCAAAGTGATCAACGCGGCGATGCGCCGAGCGAGAATACGCGGGACCTTTTTTGGGATTCTGACCTTTTGCGGATTTGGCGGGGTCGTCGCGGTTCTCTGGCAGGGCGGACGATTGGTACTCGACGGCAGCCTCACTGCGGGCGCTCTGGTTTCCTTCCTTCTGTACGCACTCTACGTGGCGGGCGCGGTCGGATCGCTTGCGTCTCTGTTCGGCGCGTATCAGGAGGCAGTGGGTGCGGCGCGCAGAGTGTTCGATCTGCTCGAGGCCGAGTCATCCGTCAGGGATCCTCTCAGTCCGCTCCGCGTCGAGCGTCCGCTGCGCGGCGAGATAGCGATGGACAATGTCTCGTTCCAATACAATCCGGGATTACCCGAAGTGCTGCACGGAGTCTCGCTCAAGATCGGCGCGGGCGAAGTCGTGGCGCTAGTGGGACCTAGTGGCGCCGGCAAGACGACGATCGCATCGCTGCTGCCGCGGTTCTGGGACGTCACTGGAGGACGCATCACGTTCGATGGAACCGACATCCGCGACATCTCACTGGCGGAGCTGCGTGGCGCGATCGGCATCGTACCGCAGGAGCCGACGCTGTTCAGCGGGACGATCCGGGAGAACATCGCGTATGCGGCAATCGGCGAGGACGGATCGCGCCCGAGCGAGGACGCAGTGCGCGTGGCCGCAAAGGCTGCGCACGCGGTCGAGTTCATCGACCGGCTTCCAGAAGGCTTCGACACCCGCGTCGGCGAGCGCGGAGTAAAGTTGTCGGGCGGACAGCGGCAGCGAATCGCGATCGCGAGAGTATTCCTGAAGAATCCCGCACTGGTGATTCTCGACGAGGCGACGTCGAGTCTCGACAGCGAGAGCGAGCGACTGGTGGAGCAGGCGATGGAGGATCTGCTGCGCGCGAGATCGACGCTCATCATCGCGCACCGCCTGAGTACCGTGCTGCGCGCCGACAGACTGGTGGTGATCGATCGCGGTGTAATCGTCGAAGAAGGTCGCCACCAGGAGCTACTCGCGTCGGAAGGAGTTTACTCTCGACTATATCGCGGGCAGTTCAGGCCCGGAGACGCTCTCTCGGGTTCTGCCGCTCTTTGAACACGGATGCTTCGGATATGAGCGGATACTTCGGATCGCTCACTGTGGCGTGACAGCACCTACCGGCGGACGCTCTTCTCTTAGAACAGGTTGATCCCAACCATAATCACGGGCCTCCAAGAGGATCCGTAGCGCCTACTGGAGCGATCCGGGTGATCAGTTCCAAATCCGAAGCATCCGTGTTCTATCTGGGTGGCGGCGGACCTGAGGGCGTGCTCGATGACGTCGGCGTGCTTGATGCCGTCGGTAGGATAGGCACCGCAGGCGTGCTCGAGGCTGCTGATTCGGCCGGCAGTTGCGTGGGAATGGCGGGGCCGTTGGCGGCGTTTGCTCGAATGCGGAAAGCAACGTTCGCCTGCTGCCCCGCCGTGACCGTTACGCTGTCGTCGGCGAATCCCAACGTCGGATGCCACGCGCGGACGCGGTACTTGCCGGCTGGAATTCCATCGATCGTGAAAGTCCCCGCGGCGGCCGTCTGCGCGAAGTACGGATGGTCGAGCACCGCGATCCAGGCGTGAGTCCACGGGTGCTGCTCGCACACGACCTCGATCTCGGCCGGCTCTCTGAATTTGTCCACCGGAACGACTTCGCCGTCGTCATTGAACGGAGCTATGCCGGTGATCAATCCGGTGCCCACGTTAATGAACCGGTTGGTGTGGAGCGTTCGGTCGTCGTTGACGACGTTGAGCGTGCTGTTCGTCGACATCACCTGAACGTACGGATCGAGCGTGCAGCCGTTGTTCGTCAGCTCGAGGCGCCGCTCGAGCGGAAAGCCCTTGCCGCTCCTGATATCGGTGAGCCATACCACGGCCCCACCAACACGGGTTCCCGACAGCGCAAGGTTCTGCTGGACGATCGAGCTTCCGCAGACGTTCTGGTCGGAAGTCGGACGAATGACGGCAGCAACAGGCGCCGTCCCGTCGAAGTCGACGGTGCCGGTAATTGCTCCGCCAGCGGAGACCGTCGTGACCCGATAGGGCTGTGATGACGACGCGATAACCGAAGCACGGGGCGCTACTCCCTCCTCGGGGGTGCGCGCCACGTTTCTCGAATGAGCAGACGCGGTTTCGTCGTGCGAGCAGGCGATCGCGACGATCAGAAATATGGGAAAGCCGAAAAACCGGCGGGGCATTTGTGTCGAGCCGAAGTGAAGTTCCAAGGAGTGGAAGGGCAAGCGATGTGCCGCGCTACTTTGCCTCGTACACGCGCTTTCCTCCGATCCACGTTGAAGTTACTCGGGTACCGAGTATTTCGGTGTCGGGGATGCGCATGATATCGCGGTCGAGGACGACGAAGTCAGCGTATTTACCGGGCGTAAGCGAGCCAAGCATCGCTTCCTGAAATCCCGCGTAGGCCGGCCAGATCGTCATTGACTGAAGAGCTTCTTCGCGGGTCATCTTCTGCTCCGGGTACCAACCGCCCGACGGCGAGCCGGTTGGATCCTGGCGAGTGACAGCCGCGTGAAAGGTGAGGAGCGGGTTCACCTCTTCCACCGGAAAGTCCGTCCCGTTCGGAACCACCACGCCTGTGTTGAGCAGTGAGCGCCATGCATACGCGCCGCGGATGCGCGCCGGACCTACCCGCGCCTCGGCCCAACGCATGTCGCTCGTCTGGTGGGTTGCCTGCATTGACGGAATGACGCCGAGCTTGGCGAAGCGGGGGATATCCTGGGCGCTAATGACCTGGGCGTGCTCCACCCGGAATCGGTGATCAGCCTTTGGCACGGTCCTCAACGCAGAGTCGAACGCGTCGAGAGTGATCCGGTTGCCGCGGTCCCCGATCGCGTGAACGTTCACCTGGAAACCGCGGCGCAACGCCGTTTCCGCCCAGGCACGGATATGCCCCGGCGGTGAAAGAAGAAGACCGGAGTTGGTCGGGTCGTCGCTGTATGGCGCAAGGAGGGCGGCGCCCCGCGAGCCGAGTGCGCCGTCGGCGTAGAGCTTTATGGCCCGAATCCAGAGATGTCCGCCGTAGAGCGCGCTCTGCGGTCCGCGGCGCAGATACGGATTGCTGAGCGCAGCGGGAGATGTTGGCTCCCCGGGATCACTGAGCATCACGTAGTTACGAAGATTGTAGTTCCCTGCCTTCGCCAGCTCTTCGTAGACCGCTATGGTCGTGGCGTGCACACCAGGATCATGAACTCCGGTGAGGCCCCAGCGATTGCACTCGTCGATTGCCGCGAGGGTGGCCTTCCGCACCTTTTCACGCGTTGGGGCTGGTATCGCGCGAGCGATCAGGCTGATGGCGTTGTCGATGAAGACTCCCGAAGGCGCACCAGAAGCGAGCTTCACGATCCGGCCGCCCGATGGCTCCGCGGTCGCCGAAGTTATGTGCGCCAGCTCCATCGCCTTGGCGTTCGCGAGGCGTGCGTGGCCGTCGATTCTCTCGAGCACCACGGGATTGTTCGGAAACGCGCGGCTAAGCTCTTCGTGGGTGGGGAATTCCTGGTTCGCCCAGCGGGTTTGGTCCCAACCGCCGCCGACGATCCATTCACCCGGTTTAACGTTCCTGGCCCACGCTCTGACGCGGTCGATCACCTCGGCATAGGAAGTCGAGCCGACGACGTTGGGACTCTCGAGGGTGAAGCCGAGGTCGAGGAGATGCGCGTGGGCATCGATGAAACCGGGGACGACTGTCGCGCCGTGCAGATCGATGACTCTCGCAGACGGACCGGCGAGCACCTTTGCCTCCGCATCGGATCCGGCGAACAGGACGCGATCGCCACGCACCGCGAGCGCCGAGACCAGGGGCCGTGCGTTGTCTACCGTATAAATGCGGCCGTTGGTCAGAACGAGGTCGGCAGGCCCCTGCCCTCGAAGCGCCAGTGGTGCGAGCGCGGTCAGCACAAAGTAGGTTGTGAGATGTTTCATGGTGGCGGAGTTTGCCCTCCGGATCGCGCCGACACAAGGACGAAGCGTATCAAGCGCCGGGCGTCGCTTGGATCGGCCGCCTTCCTCCTAGTCATGTCGTGCGCGCACCTGGCGTCCGAGCCTACAGGTCCCATCGACTATTGGGGCTTCACGGGGCCGTGGGACAACCGGAGCGACGTGTCAGTGCAACAGCATGGAAGCAGCCTCGCGCGAATCATCACGGGCTGGATTGCACTCGATACGACCAGCTTTCTTCCGGTCCAGGTGTATCCGGATACCTTCCGCGCGGATATGTCGATGGCCCCCCGCACCATGGCGCTCATCACATCCTATAGCGGGAGTCGTTTTCATCCCGAGATCATTCGCGGACTCGGCGGAAGCCGGCAGGCCGCCGGCGTAACCGCTGGCGCGATAGCGGCACTGATCGA
>JALYZH010000333.1 GCA_030948945.1 Gemmatimonadota bacterium
GAGAGCTGGTTCGGTCCGTTCCCCTGGTACGAGGATGGTTACAAGCTTGTCGAGGCGCCGCATCTGGGGATGGAGCATCAGAGCGCTGTCGCCTATGGCAATCATTACCGGAACGGATATCTGGGCATCGATCGCTCTGCCACGGGGCACGGGCTGTTGTGGGATTTCATCATCATCCACGAGAGCGCGCACGAATGGTTCGGCAACGGCATCACGATGAAGGATGCGGCCGACATGTGGATCCACGAGAGCTTCGCGACCTACGCCGAAGGTCTTTTCACCGAGTGCCAGCAGGGAAAGAAGGCGGGGGCCGAGTACACTATCGGCCAGCGCAAACGCATACGGAACGACAAACCGATTGTCGGCGTCTACGGAGTGAACCACGAAGGCTCCGGCGACATGTACGACAAGGGCGCGAACATGCTGCACACCATCAGGCAGCTCGTCGACGATGACACCCGTTGGCGGGGAATCATGCGTGGCCTCGGCAAGACCTTCTGGCACCAGACTGTGAGCGGGAAGCAGATAGAGGATCATCTCAGCTCGCGCTCGGGGATCAATCTGAGCAAGGTATTCGACCAATACCTGCGCACCACCAAGGTTCCGACGCTCGAGTACAAGCTCAAGGGCTCGAAGCTGTCTTACCGGTGGACCAATGTTGTGCGCGGCTTCGCGATGCCGGTCAAGGTCACGGCATCGCCAGGAACGACGACCTGGATCAGGCCAACCGAAAGCTGGAAGACGACGACAGTAAAACTAAGCCGGCCTGAGGATTTTCACGTCGACGAGAATTTTTACGTCGTCGCCAAAGATCTCCTCAGGCCGGCGGCCGACTCGACTACCGTCCGTAAAATCCAGTAACCCGCGCGGTGCCGAGCTTGTTGGCGTTCAGGTTGTAACCGACAAACGCGGAAGTCGCATTTCCCGGCACGTCGAGCTTTTCGGTCTTGAGAGCGAATACCGTGATGTGATAGTGATGCGGCTTGTCGCCCACCGGCGGACACGGCCCGCCGTATTCCTTCTTTCCAAAATCAGTAGGCCCTGCGACGCTTCCGTTCGGAGCGTTGCGTCCATTTCCAGCTCCAGCAGCGAGTGATGTCGTGGACGCCGGAATGTTGTACATCATCCAGTGCCACCAACCGCTGCCGGTAGGCGCATCGGGATCGTACATCGTGACCGCGAAGGACTTGGTGCCGGCAGGCGCGCTCGACCACTCGATCGCCGGCGAGATGTTCTGACCGTTGCACCCCATTCCGTTGTAAACGTGACTGAGGGCGATTCGCCCCTTCGAGGTCAGGTCCGAGCTCTTCACGCTGAAGTGCGCCGCCTTTGCGGTTGTCTTGGTCTTGGCCTTCGCCTGAGCGCCAGCGGTTGTCGTGACGCCCAATGTCAAAGCAGCCAGCGCGCACGCAGCGGATCGGAGCCGTAGTGATTGCAACATGGTGTCTCTCCTCTGAGTAACCGGGATCGGGTGTTATCTCCACGCTGCCAGAATGATTCCAGCCAGCACGAATGAAACGAGATTGTACATCGAATTGATGAGCCACAGCTGTTTCGGCGTGCCCGAGAAAATCGCGGTGGCATAACTTGTCGGCGCCACAAACCCGAGCCATAGCATGAGGCCGAACGCCGCGCCGTGAGCCGGGCCTACGGGCATTACGGAAGCCATGTGAGCCATGATGTGCGCCATGACCAGAGCGATGATCAGCGAGCAGACGAAGGCGCTGATGTACATGAGCGGCATGTTTGCCGCCGCCGCCTGTGCTCGCTCCTGTTCCTCGGTCCTGCCCTGGAGGGCGATCCATCTCTTCGCGAAGAGAACCGGAGAATACCAGAGTCCGCCGAGCATGAAGATGACGATTGCAGCGACGAGAACGGCGAGGTAATTGACCGCGGGGAACTGCATTGCAAATCCCTCCGTCTGCTATAGGTGGCGGGTGAGTCTCGGAGAATCTACGTTCGCCTGGCCGCTCCCGCAGCAGCGCAAACGAGTCGAACCGCCGCCTTGGCTGCTGCACCATTTGTATCTGCCCCGGGGTCGAACGCTGAGAGGGTGACGCCGCACTGGAGCGCCGACGCCGGAAAGCCTACCGTCGGAGTTTGGCCCTCGCCTCTCTCGCTCTCTTCGCAAAAGCCCTGGCATCGTCCGCGGAAAAGCTCTCCATTAGCGGCCCGTGTCCGACCTCAGTGTCGCGAAATACTTCCTCTCCATTCGCGCGGAGGAGCTGCAGACGGCCGTCCGCGTATCTCGCATCAGCCATGTCGCGCAGGTGATAGGCGATTCCATGATCGAAGAGGGGCTGCAGAGCGCCCAGCGCCATGCGGGCGAACATGCGGTTGATCTGACCTTGGATCGTGTCGGTTACTTCGCGGGAGTTCATTCGCGCGAGACCGTGATCGGTCATCTGCGCGACGATGGTCGTGTCCATCAGAAGCAGTGCTGCCCTTCCATCTCGGCTGACGATCGCGAAATGCGCGCGCGCTGCGCTCTCTCGCTCGACTACATGTGCGACTGAATCCGGGACGTGAATGTTCACCTGCACCGAGCCGTGCTCCTGCGCGCTCAGCGGTACAGCTATGGCCAGCAACAGCGCGACGGCGGGAACATGGCGCAGGACGACGCGGCGAGATTTCATTCAGCAGCTCCGATGTAGGGTGGTTCCTCTACCCTACGCCTTCCGCCGATCGAAGTTTCTTCGGAGAGCTAGTTCCGGTAGACGTCCGGAAACTGCTTCTTCAGCGCCGCGATCTTGGGAAGATCGTTGATGACGATGTAAGGCTGAGTCGGGTGCTGCTCCAGATAGTGCTGGTGGTACTCCTCGGCTCGATAAAACCCCTTGAGTTTCGCCACCTGGGTGACGATTGGACGCGAGAAAGTCTTCGCCGCGGTGAGCTGGCTTACGTAACTCTCCGCGATCTTCTGCTGCTGTGACGTCTTGTAGAAAATCGCCGAGCGGTACTGGGTCCCGTGATCCGGTCCCTGCCGATTGAGCTGAGTGGGATCGTGCGCCACCGAAAAGAATATCTGGAGCAGCTTGCCGTAAGAAACCTGGGCCGGATCGTAGACCACCTGGACCGATTCAGCGTGTCCGGTGTCGCCGCCGCTCACCTGCTCGTAGGAGGGAGTGGCGACGTCTCCGCCGGCGTAGCCGGAGACGGCGGATTTGACGCCTTTGACATGATCGTAGACGGCTTCCACTCCCCAGAAGCAGCCTCCTGCAAAGACCGCAGTGTCCTCAGTGGCTGAGACGGGGCTCGCGTCGAACGCTGGCGGGGCGACGGGACCGGCGAGCAGACGGGAGGAACCGCTGCTCCTCGCCGCAAACAGGGCGAGCGCAACGGGGATGACTACGAGGACAGCGACGAAATTGGGCAGCGAGCGATTCACGTTATTCCCGGGGCGAGAGGATTGCCTGTTAGACCATAAGCGGAGTGGAATTGTTCCCGTTTCAATCTATGCCTCGGCCACCGACAACACGTTGCCGTCGGGATCCCTGAACCACGCGATCATTGGCATCGAACACGCTGGCGAACTGGTCATCGCTGAGAAATCCGAGGCCCAGAGTTTTCTCGTAGAATGAGCGAGACTTCTTCGGGCTCCTGCTTGGTACGAATGCGACCACCGGTGCTGATCCGAGCATACACCCTCCTGATGACATCCGCTACACGAAGATTGGCGGCAATCGCTGCTCGCTCGCCCTGCGAAATGGATAACTGCGCGCCAGGCGTTCGTCGAGATGGGGATCGGGAAGATTCCTCCCGTTCACGAATATCCATTCGATGTCGACGAACTCGCTGTTGCGCCACATGCCGATGCCGACCTGCCTCTCCAGATCGAGCTCGTACTTGG
>JALYZH010000350.1 GCA_030948945.1 Gemmatimonadota bacterium
TCTTGCACGTGCCGCTCGGATGAAAAATAGTGCCTCCCGTGTTTTTGGCAAACTCGAGCCAATCCTCGTCGCTTTGCGCATCCGGGCCGGGCCGGTACTCCGCCTTGACATAGGGTTTGAGCGCGCGCGTCGCTGCGAGACGCCGCGCGAGCCGCAAGGCGGCGACGAGCGTTTTCCGGTCGCCGGGCTGGGTGAGATAGTTCGGTTGCATCGCCGGCGCTTGGGTAGCGTCGGTCGACTTGATTCGCACCCAACCGCGCGAAGTCGGGCGCAATTGGCAAACGGACATGGTAAATCCGGAAAAGGTGTGCGTCGGAGAGCCTGCCATGTCCGATGACAGCGTCGCGATATGGAACTGAACGTCGGGGGTAGGTTCCTCGGCATTCGTTCGCGCAAATATTCCGCCTTGGTTGATCCCGATCGCCATCGGTCCGCTGCGGGTAAGAAGGTATTCGACCCCCATCCGTGCCATGCGCCAGCCGCTTTGGAGATCGTCGTTGGTCGTGATGCGCTTGGAGCATTGAAAAATCATGCGCGCCTGAAGGTGGTCTTGCAGATTCTCGCCGACTCCGGGCAAATCGCGCTCGACGGGAATGCCCATCGGGCTGAGCAACGCAGCCGGCCCGATCCCCGAAAGCTGAAGCAGCTGCGGAGACTGGATCGCCCCGGCGCAAAGCAGCACTTCGCGCTTTGCCTTGGCGACAAGCTCTTCGCCGTTTCGTAGAAAAACGACGCCGGTTGCGCGCGTGCGCTCGAGGATGAGCCGCAATGCATGCGCCCCCGTCAACACACTCAGGTTGCGTCGGCCCCGCGCGGGCTTGAGGTACGCGGTTGCAGTGCTGCAGCGCCAGCCCTCGCGCGTCGTCAGGTGGTAATAACCCACGCCTTCCTGCGATGCGCCGTTGAAGTCGTCGTTGCGAAGCATCCCCAGCTCCTCGCCGGCTGCGATGATGGCCTCGATAAGTTCGTGCTTTCGCCCGATCGGCGAGCACCAGATCGGACCCTCCTCGCCATGAAAGGCGCGATTGCCTTCGACGGCGTGCTCGAGGCGCCTGAAGTAGGGGAGCACGTCCGCGTAGCTCCACCCCGGATTGCCGTCGGCCGCCCAGGCATCGTAGTCCTCGCGTTGGCCACGAATCGAGATCAGCCCATTGATCGAGCTCGAGCCACCCAGCGTTTTTCCCCTGGGCCAGTAGATCTTGCGACCGTTCATCGCGCGCTCGGGCTCGGTATAAAAACACCAATTGACCCGCGGGTTGAACATTGTCTTGGCGTAGCCGATGGGAATGTGTATCCACGGGTAAGTGTCGGGCGGTCCGGCCTCGAGGAGAAGCACGGAATGTTGTCCGTCTGCGGAAAGCCGATTGGCCAGAACACAGCCTGCCGACCCGGCGCCCACGATGACGTAATCGTGAATCACCGTCGCATTTTACCGGCCGTTCCTCGAAGCTTTGCTGTGGAATACCGCCGTACTACGCTGGTTTGACACTCGGGAACGGAAATTGCTAAAATGTGCGGTTTCGTCGGGAGGGGTTCCCGAGCGGTCAAAGGGAGCAGACTGTAAATCTGCCGGCTCTGCCTTCGAAGGTTCGAATCCTTCCCCCTCCACCAGTCAGGAGCCAGGGTTGGTAGGTAGTAAACCAGCGCGTTACGGAGTCGTTGCTCTCCTGACAACCGTCAACTGGCAACTGACTCCTGAGTGCGGGTGTAGCTCAATGGTAGAGCAGAAGCCTTCCAAGCTTACGACGAGGGTTCGATTCCCTTCACCCGCTCCATGCTAAACGAACACTATTGGGTGAAGGGATGAGAAGCCTCGGATTCGACCAGCGGTTCGATTCACCCGCTCCAGAAGCACTTGCTAGCGCCGGACAAGAAACGCGAAGGAGACAGGACGAAAACCCGACGACACTCGCCCATGTAGCTCAGTGGTAGAGCACTCCCTTGGTAAGGGAGAGGTCGCGCGTTCAATCCGCGCCGTGGGCACCAAGACTCGAATCGCGGCTCAGTTGCCAACTGCGGCCTGACGATTCGACGCTGAAAAATGAACTAAGAAGTCATAGTGTTTTGTTGTAGGTTTTGCTCCCTTAAATCGACTGGCTCTGCCAGCGATTCAAGGGAAACTTAACCGGGCGAAAGTAGGTTTGTACTTTCGCCCGCGGAGACTGATATGGCCAAGGGCAAATTTGAGCGGACGAAGCCGCACGTGAATGTGGGGACGATTGGACACGTGGATCATGGGAAGACGACGCTGACGGCGGCGCTGACGTTGGTGCTGTCGAGGCAGTTTGGAGGGGAGGCGAAGGCGTACGACCAGATCGACAATGCGCCGGAGGAGAAGGCGCGGGGGATCACGATCAACACGGCGCACGTGGAGTACGAGACGAAGAACCGGCACTACGCGCACGTGGACTGTCCTGGGCATGCGGATTATGTGAAGAACATGATCACTGGGGCGGCGCAGATGGATGGGGCGATATTGGTGGTGAGTGCGGCGGACGGGCCGATGCCGCAGACGCGGGAGCACATCTTGCTGGCGCGGCAGGTGGGGGTGCCTTATATCGTGGTGTTCCTGAACAAAGCGGACATGGTCGACGATAAGGAGCTGTTAGAGCTCGTCGAGTTGGAGGTGCGGGAGTTGTTGACGAAGTACGAGTTTCCCGGGGACAAGATTCCGATTGTGATCGGCAGCGCCAAGCTGGCGCTGGAGGGGGACAAATCGGACTTGGGCGAGCCGTGCATCAACCGGCTGGCCGATGCGCTGGACAGCTATATACCGACGCCGAAGCGGTTGATCGACGGGCCGTTTTTGATGCCGGTGGAGGATGTGTTCTCGATTTCTGGGCGGGGCACGGTGGTGACGGGGCGGGTGGATCGGGGGGTGGTGAAGGTGGGTGAGGATCTGGAGATCGTGGGGCTCAAGCCGACGCTCAAGACGGTGTGCACGGGGGTGGAGATGTTCCGCAAGCTCCTCGATCAGGGGCAGGCCGGAGACAACGTGGGGGTGCTGTTGCGGGGCACCAAGCGGGAAGAGGTGGAGCGGGGGCAGGTGCTGGCGAAGCCGGGGAGCATTACTCCGCACACCAAGTTTAGCTGCGAGGTGTATGTGCTGTCGAAGGAGGAGGGGGGGCGGCATACGCCGTTCTTCAATGGTTACCGGCCGCAGTTTTATTTTCGGACCACGGACGTGACGGGGAGTGTGGAGCTGCCGGCGGGGACCGAGATGGTGATGCCAGGGGACAACATCCAGATGACGGTGACCTTGATTGCGCCCATTGCGATGGAGGAGGGCTTGCGCTTCGCCATCCGCGAAGGCGGACGCACCGTCGGCGCCGGCGTGGTGGCCAAAGTCCTCGAATAGTTAATACCCACTGTTACGGAAGACAAACCGACCGAAAGTAGGTTTTTGCTTTCGGACGAGAGATTTAGTGCGGGAAGAACAACGAAGAACCGAGCGCGAATGCGAGCGGTTGTTCAAAAGGTGAAATGATGCAAAACCAGAAGATTCGCATTCGGCTGAAGGCGTTCGATTACAAGCTGATCGATCAGTCGGCGCAGGAAATCGTGGAGACGGCGAAACGCTCAGGAGCGGTCGTCAAGGGCCCGGTGCCGTTGCCGACGAAGATCGAGCGCTTCGACGTGCTTCGCTCGCCGCACGTCAACAAGACGTCGCGCGATCAGCTGGAGATTCGGACGCACTTGCGGCTGATGGATATCATCGACCCGACGGACAAGACCGTCGATCAATTGATGAA
>JALYZH010000257.1 GCA_030948945.1 Gemmatimonadota bacterium
TCACCACGAACAACACGAAGGCAATCGAAGCGGCGTATCCCATCCGCCACCAGCGGAAGCCCTCCTCGTACATCATCAGCACCACGCTGGTCGTGCTGCGCAGCGGACCACCGTTGGTCATCACGTACGGCTCGGAGAAGAGCTGGAAGTAGCCGATCATCGTGATCACCCCGACGAAGAGAAGTGTCGGGCCGAGGAGCGGCAGCGTTACGTTCAAGAACCGGCGCAGCGGACCAGCGCCATCGATCTCCGCGGCATCGTAGAGATCCTGCGGTATCGCCTGCAATCCGGCGATGAAGATCAGCATGTTGTAGCCGAAGTTCTTCCACACCGACATCAGAATGATCGCCGGCATCGCCCAGCGTGGATTACCGAGCCAGTCGATGGGTCCGATGCCGATGTGGCCCAGCGCGTAATTCAACAGTCCGTAACGGGTGTGATAGAGGTACCGCCACACGATCGCGACTGCCACGAGGGTCGTGACGAACGGTGTGAAGTAGATCGTGCGGAAGAAGCTCTTGAAGCGAACGAGCCTCGCGTTGAGAAGGAGCGCCGCCCCGAGAGAAACTGCGATCGTGACCGGCCCACCGACGAGCGCGAAGTAGAAGGTATTCTTGAGCGCCGTCCAGAATTCGGGTGCATGAAGCAGCTTGACGTAGTTCGCCAGCCCGACAAACCGTGTCGTTGGCGGGTTGGCGATCGCGTAGATGTCGAAGTCCGTGACGCTGAGCACCAGCGACGCCAGTACGGGCAGGAAAAAAAAGACGAAAATCAGTACCAGAGCGGGTGCGAGAAACAACCACGCCGCCATCCCGACATCGGCCGGCATTCTCGACCCCGGTTCGCGCCGCCATCCCCACCGGCGTCTGGTCGCGACCATTCCCGGCAGCGGTTCCGAAAGCAGGTCGACCGACGCGGGCTCGTCAGGCGGAATCGTAGCGCTCATAGATACGCCTTAAGCTGGCAGCTCCCAACATCCATACCAGTTGTCGGCTCATTGCTATTAGCCATCAGGGTTTCTTACCCTGAGCGAGCAAGTATCGTCGCTTCTCCAGCATGGCGTTCACGTCCTGATCGAGAGCAGCAAGCATCTGATCGACGGTTTTTGCTTTACGTATCGCCTGCTCTCCGTGCTCGAAGATGGTGGTCGCGATCTCCTCCCATTCCGGCACCTGTGGCAGCGGAACGACCCGGTCGAGCTGGGCGCGAAATGCGCGCGCGTACTTATTGTTGGCGAGCGCGGTGTCCTGCCACGCACTCATCCTCGGCGGCAGGTCTCCCGTAAGTTTGTAAAACTCGAGCTGGAGCTGCGCGCGCGATAGGTATTCCATCAGCTTCCACGCCTCTGCCTTGTGCTGCGATCCGGCGAAGAGAGAAAGGCTCGACCCGCCCGCCATCGACACGCCCGGCCCATTGATGCCCGGCATCGCTGCCGTCGACCAATTGTTCTGCACCGATGAATCGAGACGGTTCTTCAGCTCGCCGATATACCATGGACCCGAGATGAACATCGCGATGTTGCCGCGCTCGAACTCCTGAAAGAGGTTAGATACCTGGCTGGTGCTCACGGGTGAAGCGAGTCCCTGACGGTAGAAGCTGAGGTAGTAGTCGAATCCCTTTCTGAACGCCGGCTGCTCGAACGCGCCGTATTGTCCCCCGTCTCGGAGTATGGGCGAACCGGCTTCCATCGCGAAATCGACGGGCTGCGGCCACTCGTTCGTCGGCATCAGCAGCGGAAACTGTCGCTCCGACATTTGCGATTTCATCTTCTTCATCGCGGTGGTCCAATCTGCCCACGTCGTCGGAAACGTCCTGTACCCTGCCTTTGCCAGCAGATCGGTGCGATAGAAAATCAGCCTTGTGTCGACGTACCACGGAATGCCGTACGTCTTTCCATTGACGACGTTGGTCTTCCAGATCCCCGGAAAGAAATCGTCGCGGCGAACTTCCTTCGATCGCGTCGCGAAAGAATCGAGCGGCGCGAGCGAGTTGAGCGCGACGAACTCCGGTACCCAGGTGTTGCCGAGCATGGCGATGTCCGGCGTCGCTTCGCCGACGTAAGCAGTGAGCAGCTTCTCGTGCGCAGCCGTCCACGGAATCTGCTGGACTTCGACGTGGATGTCGGGGTGCTCCTTCTCGAATCCGGGAATGAGCTGCGAGAGGACTTCCCCTTCTCGGCCCATAGCCCAGATGCGGAGCGTCGTCTTGTTTCCGGCAGATGCGTTCGAGCACGAGGCAAGCACGACCGCGAGTGCGCCAAGTGCAATCCGACGTCTCACTGCGTCAACCATCCACCAGTGAAGCCGGCTTTTTTCAGACCTGCGACGATGTAAGGGTTCTTCCGCATCGTCTTCCAGATCAGATCGCTGCGATAATTCTCGATCATCGCGATGATCGCCCCTTGATCGATTCCCAGATAATCACTGTCGAACCAGCCCACGCCCGCGACCACATGTCCGTGATGCGGAGTGATCGGGAGCTGGAACGTTGGGTTGTAGGAATCAACAAACCCATAATTGGTGAAGAGGTTGTCCCCGTACTTCTCGCGAATCGCGATGAGTGCGGGGATCGCGAACTCCGGGGCGAACGGAACTGATCCGCCGGGAGCGGTAGCAGCGAGAGTGCCGTCATCCATCACGTAGTCGGCGGCAACACCGCGCGCGGTGTATGTGTGGAACTCTCTGGTCCTTCCGTCGATGACGACCGTCGTGTCGTGCGGGCCGTCGTCAGCCGTAAATCCCCAGACGTTCTCTCCGTAATCCCGCCAATGCCCCGGATTGTCGATCGCGTAGGACCGCTGTGAGATGGTCGCTCGCCTGGAGTTTTCGAAGTAGTCGATCCCCTTTTCGCGCATGTAGGCGTCCTGTATTCCGCGGAAGTCAATCCAGACGTGCGAATACTGGTGCCCGAACAGCGGCGGAAAGTTGACGAGCGGCAGCCCATAGAAAGGCATCCAGACGTACGTTCGGGTCCATTCCGTCCAACCCGCGGGATCGACGGGATGCGTTGGCGAGCCGAGCGCGAGGATGTAGACAATCATCCCCTCATCATACCCCTTCCAGTCAGAATTGATGAAGCCGGATTCCGGGCGCCAGCCCATGCTGACGAGAGGGGCGTTGTGCACCGCCCACTGCCAGTCGATGCGCAGGTAGATCGAATCAGCGTACGCGCGAATCGCGTTCTCGGTCGGATCGGCCGAGGTGAAATACGATTGACAAAAAAGAACGCCGCCCAGGAGCAGCGACGTATCTATGGTAGAGAGCTCGACGTGCTCGAAGCGGTAACCCGTCTGCATGTCGAGAAAGTGGTAGAACAAGCCCTTGTAGCCGGTGACGTTGGTGGCCTGCGGTCCCTGCGGTGCGTTGTACATGAACCGCAGGGTATTGAGGGCGCGTTGTGCGGCATCCGCGCGCGAGACGTATCCACGCTCGATACCCACCGGATATGCGGTGAGCGCGAACCCGATCGCGGCGACGCTGGAGAAGCTCTTCGTCGGCCAGCGATCGGGGGTGAGCCCGGAATTCGGATCGCTGCGCTCCCAGAACCAGTTAAAAGTGCGGCGCTCGAGCGTGTCGAGGAACGCAGTCTGGCGGGTGGTGAGCGAAGAAGGAGGAATCGGTCCGCTGATTCCAGTGATCGTGGTATTCGTCGCGCACGCCGGCGCCTGAATCAGTAACAAGGCTACGCACGGCCTTAGTAGTCGTCGGAGATCAGGCATTGAATTCCTTGGCAATAATTTCACTCGTGTAGACCGGGCAGACTTCATACCGCTTTGCCTGGAATGAGGTTGCTGATGCGAACACCTGTGCGCAACCCCGCGCCACGCCTATGAAAAATGAAACCGGCGCTGGTCGCGATAATCCGCAACCAGCGCCGATCCGTGTCACGCTCGAATCCTCTACCGGTTCTACGGTAGCAATCGAGTTAGAAGTTGATCTCTGCGCCGAGTTGATATCTCCGCGCATCAGTCACCACACAGCCCGCCGTTCCGAAGTTGGGGTCGGGTTGTCCATTCCCCAGTACCGGATTACCGGTGTTATAGCAGCCGAGGTTGGCGTGGTTCAGAACATTGAATACGTCCACGGTGAGCCCTACTCCGAGTGGTGTTCTTCCGAAGCTCGGAAGATCCTTACGAAGGCGCATGTCGACATTCTGATAAGGGAACGTCCCGGGTATGGTGTACCCGCCCCTGGTGTAGTTGGAGCAGAAACGCTGACAACCTACGTCGAGCGTTTGCTTGCCGCCGAGGGTCAAGAGGCCCGACCACTGGATTCCCCACACGACTGGGATGTCGGTGATCCAGTTCGCCACTATGCGATGCTTCTCGTCGTTCGCGGGATGCTTCTTGATAGTGTAGGTAGTTGGAAACCCTAACGGAATTCCCTCACCGAGTGCGTCAAGACCCTGCAGAAAACGCTTTGCGTAAGTATAGGTCAGGCCGGCGCCCCATCCAAACTCGTCAAGTGAGGGCCGGCTGTACGGCCTGTCGAGCTGTAGCGACACCGCGTCGTACCAGGTCTTGGCGTCGTTGGTGGAGAAAAGAACGTTCCGAATTCCATGCGCTCCCCAGTTGCCCGCAAAATTGCAGCAGGTACCGTTCGCGTTCAGGTCGGCATTCGCGAGGCTCCATGTCATTTGATCTGTCCCGCGCTGGGCTGAATAAGCGAGAGCTGCGGAGAATTGACCAATAAGTTGACGCACTCCGAAGTTCCACTGCGTCGTCTTCGGCACCTTGTATTGATTATCGATCAGCCAGAGCTCGGATTGTCCGGATTGGCGCGCAAAGGCATCCAGCGTTGCGCGATCGGCCGTGAGATACGTAGGGTTGAAAGCAACCTGGCCGGCCACCGGCGCCACGCCCGGTGGCGCGAAATTGATGGTATACGTCGGATTGGTAATCTGAAGTTTTTCGTCGATCGCATTGTCGAATACGATTCGATCGTAGTAAATCCCCCATCCACCAAACACGGTGGTGCGACTGGCTTGATCAATTCCGTACGAGAAGCCCACACGCGGCTGGATCGCACCCTTGAACGGCCTCCGGTTGGTGCCCGTCGCTATGTACCGATTGAGATCAATCTTGGTCAACAGATTGTTGTAATAAGTCCGCAAGGTGTCGACGTAGTGAACGCCGGGACCGCTGTTGGGTGTCACGTAACCCGTATTCAACATGTTGGTTTCGTAATCCCAACGAACGCCCAGGTTGAGGAGGAGTCGTGGAACCGGAGTCCAGTCGTCCTGGAGATAGGTGCCGAACTGGTTGTTGCGCATGTTTAGCTGCGGGTCGCCCGTGCCATAGGTCAGATCGTACGGTGTTGCATAGTTGTACGTCTGCACTCCGTTGCCTGCAGTAGCGGTCTGCGCGTAGCGGAATTGGGGGATCGCGGAGTTCCGCCTCGTGATGTCATAGATATCGTGATTGAAGCTGAAGCCGCCCTTGAAAACGTGCTCGCCTGCCGCCTGAAGGCCAGTGTAGGTGAGGTCGTCGCGGAATCCAATTCGTTTCTGGATGTACTCCTGAAATGTGTTTCCGGCGCCGACAGCGTAGTCCGTCCCGCTGACCTGGTAGACACGACGCGCCCCACCGGCCGAGTTCGGGCTGAACCCGCGATGGAACCGCGAGAAGTCGACCTTCGATTCGTTCAGCCACGGCCCCGTGAAGTAGTTGTGCTTCAGTTGAACGACCGTGTTGTAATTGTGGCTGTTCGTCGCCACGGGATAAGTGTTGTTATTACCGAAGTCCTTGATCTCGGTCTCGTGCCGGTTGCTGAAGCTCAGATCCGCCGACGACCTATCGTTGATGTCGCCGCTAAGCTTTCCGAAAAACAGGTTTTCACGGAATGGCGATACGAAGTAGCCATTGTATTGCGGGAGATTGACGGTGTCGAGAGCCGTGAAGCCGGTGGGAAGGATCCCGATATTCACCCGGTTCGCGCGATTCTGGTAGTTGCCTTCGTAGGACCCGAACACGTGAATCTTGTCCTTAACGATCGGACCGCCGATGCTGAACGCCGCCAAGGAGCGTCGGTAATCGGGTTTCGGTGTGTTGTCCTTCCTCTGAAAGCTGTCGAGCTGCACCATTCCTTTATTTTGATACGCAAAGAGTGCGTTGCCGCTCCAGACATTACCGCCCGATTTTGTGGTCGCAGTTATCACCGCGCTTGCGGCATTTTGATATTCAGCCTTGAAGTTCTGCGAGATCACCCGGTATTCCTGGACGGCATTACGAGGGAATGGATTCCCCCGGCTCGCATCTTGACCGGAGATGCCGCCTTGAGTGAGCTCGTTCTTGAAGCTCGTCCCGTCGATGAAGAGATTGACGGACGCGGGTGCCTGTCCGCCGGCTGAAACCGTTCTGGAATTGCCGTTGACACGATCTTCCGTCACCGTCACACCCGGCGCAAGCTGGGCGAGATCCAGGAAGTTGCGACTTGGCGTCGGAAGCTTGTTGATCTGCGCCTGAGTGACGTTCGTCGCTATCTCGGACGTGTGTGTCTCGATGCCCGTCGACGCCGTTACGACTTGCGTCTCGAGTTGCGCCGCCTGTGAGGCGAGCGCGAAGTCCTGCATCTGAGTCGCTCCGATTTGTACTACGACCGTGCGATTTTGCGGTGCGCTTCCAATCCTGCGAACGTTTACCTGATAAGTGCCCGGCACGAGTCCAACGAGCGTGTAAGCACCCGCGTCGTTTGACTGCGTGCTTCTCGTCCCTCCGCTGCTCACGTTTCTGGCAACGATCTGAACGCTCCCAATCGGTGCGCCGCCCTCGCCAGTGACGGTTCCGCGGATCGTGCCGGTGGTGTTCTGTGCAAAGAGGTTTCCGCTCGCCATGCTGACGAGTGCCAGCGCCACGGCTACCCCCCGACAAAACCCGTGAAGATTGATCATGCTTCGAATCATTTACATCTCCTGTTGTTGTTATACAGCTGAATTCATTGCA